>JAYVKA010000610.1:0-2064 GCA_043768885.1 Planctomycetota bacterium | reverse complement strand
TCTGCGATTTGCCTGTTGGTTTTCGCGCCGATGGCACTCGTCTTCATGCTGGCCGCTTCGGAAGGCCGAATGGTCGTCCAGCGGTTTTCGTCCGGTGCAATCGTCAGCAAACTCGTCGAACTGCGCACGAATTTGCAACTGGACATACCGGCAGTTGATGAGTTTCGCGAACTCGAAGAGGCCTTCACCAAACTGGACGATTCCAGGGAACCGGAAGTTGATCCTCAGGGTTTCCTGTCGCAGCTTCACAAAATCCAGACTGTGGCCGGCAAATTTCGCGTCGCAGCCGGCTTGCCTGATCTGCCCACCGATGTCGATGAAGATCAGGCAAGTGCTCTTTCCAATATGCTTCGATCGTTGCGTGCGGATACCCCCGAAGAAGCCTGGGTTCGGTTTACTGATAACCTCTTGCATCTGGATCATGCGGTTACCGAACTGAAAAACGAACAGGAAGAGACCCTCACGAAGTCCAACGCCCCAGCTCCGAAGGATGAACCGGAGGTCTCTCCCGGCACGACCGATGAATCTTCGGAAAAAATGGACGGAGTGAACGAAAATGAGCCAGAGCAAAATCTCAAACCCGACACCGTGATCGAGGTACCCGAAAAAAAACCGGTGGCCGAGGTCTACCGCGAGACCATCCGGTCACTCGACATATTCAAAACGGTTCACACGGGCGGCAAGACCTGGTCGTGGCTGAAACTGATGGCCAATCCGACCGGAACGCAACTGGAAGAGTACAGCACCAAGATCTCGACATTCATGCGGGAGAAACTGCTGACCATCGGTGGTGCGACAACGGCCGCTCTGGCCAGCATCGTGTTTGGCATCATCATCATGGTCGTCGCGCTGTATTTCTTTTTGCTGGACGGCCCGGCCATGCTGGCAGCAATCAAACACGTTTCGCCGCTCGATGAAGACCACGACCAGGAATTGATAGAAGAATTTTCGACGGTCTCCCGCGCTGTGGTATTGGCTACTCTGTTGAGCGCATTGGCCCAGGGAGTGCTGGCTGGAGTTGGCCTCTGGTTTTGCGGATTCGAACAGGTCTTTTTGTTAACGATCCTGACAACCTGTCTGGCACTTGTTCCATTCGTCGGTGCCGCTGCGGTTTGGGCTCCCGCCTGTGTCTGGCTGTATGCGATCGATGGCCGGGTTGGAGCAGCGATTACATTGGCAATCTACGGCACTGCAGTCATTTCCATGGTCGATAATCTGATCAAGCCGTGGGTCCTGCATGGCCAATCAAACCTGCACCCGCTGCTGGCCCTACTCAGCGTCCTCGGCGGCGTTACCGCTCTTGGCCCGATGGGAATTCTGATCGGCCCGATGATCGTCGCATTCCTGCAAACCACGCTGGAAATACTTCGCAAAGAATTGTCGAAACTGGATATCGCGCAACCAAAGATCGCGACAGAAGCAGCCGGAAGCACCTCTCCATCAGGTGCAACTCCCGCTGAAGACGCAAAGAATCCTGATCCAAAAACCGCTCAACAAACCAAAACAACTTCTGGCAAATTCGGATTCGGGAAAAAGAAAAAGCGGCGGTAAGCCGAAGTTACCAACACATTTCGTTTTTCGCCTGATATGATCTTTCTACCTCCATTTTCCCACCTTCCACTTCCTGCAAAAAACAGTGGCGGCAAGGTAGGAAAATGGAGGTAGGAAAATGGAGGTAGGAAAATAAAAACCCAAGTCGGACTAGCCGTCAAACAACTTTCGCATGTGCGATTCGGACAAGCCGAACGCCCTCGGTAGTCTTGTCGAGCGTGTCGATCCAGAATTTGTTTTGCCAAGTGTAGCGGATTTGAAGACGCTTGATTTCATTCGCAAGAAATGATTCGGTGGCCCTGGATAGTAACTGAGTCGGCTCGGCTGATGAAACTCCTTTGCAGGACAGTCGAATATCGGTAGCTTCAGCCGACAAATCGCGACACAGATCACGGACTTGCGATTCCGCAAGCGTTGCCTGATGAACCGATGGCAAATCGTCCAGACTCAACCCGGGGCTGGGAGTCAGCGACTCGGTTGGCTGAAACGATTCCCCCCCCTGCCCCATTGTTG
>JAYVKA010000609.1:0-14847 GCA_043768885.1 Planctomycetota bacterium | reverse complement strand
GCATTTGTCAGAGATCGAACTGTACGCCGGCGAAGTGGACGGCGAGCGAATTCCAGTTGCCGGTGCCACCTCAGATTTCGGACAAACGGATTGGGAGATCACGAGGGCCATTGACGGGAACCCGCAAACTGCCTGGGGAATCTTTCCCAAAGTCGGCCAATCCCACCAGGCTGTGTTTGAATTCAGACAGAGTCGGCAATTTGACACGAATGACAAACTGACCATCGTTCTAAAACAGCATCATGGCGGGCACCATCTGATCGGTCGCCTGAGGCTATCGATTTCCAATTCGCCGCCAATCGATGCGAGAATCCTTCCGCAACAAATCGCCGACCTGTTGGCCGAGCCATTGGAGCGACGAACCGATGAACAGCGGATTGCATTGGCGTTGTACTATCGGCAATCCAAAATTGGCTCAGAACTTTCCGCGTTGCCCGAACCTTCGTATGTGTTCGCTGTCGCAAGTGATTTTGAACCCGACGGCGGATTGAAACCGCCTCCGGGACCTCGTCCGGTTCAAGTCCTCAAACGGGGCGACATCCGGCAACCGCTGGACGAGGCGCGGCCCGGATCGCTGTCATGTGTTGTTGGGCTTTCTCCGCGTTTTGTATTGATCGAGGATTCGCACGAAGCGGAACGTCGCGCGGCACTTGCGCAATGGCTCACGGCCGACGAAAACGTCTTGACTTGGCGTTCGATCGTCAACCGCGTTTGGAGCTGCCATTTCGGGAGAGGACTGGTTTCGACCCCAAACGATTTTGGCCGAATGGGCGGCCTGCCTTCCAATCCAGAACTGCTTGACTGGTTGGCAGTTTCCTTTCGCGATTCAGGCCAGTCGATCAAACAGCTTCATCGCTTGATCGTCAACAGCGCAACGTATCGTCAGGTATCTTCACGAAATGAAACAAACTCCGCTGCCCAGGCCACCGACAGCGACAATCAGTATTTTTGGAGAATGAACCGTTCCCGACTGGATGCCGAATGCATTCGGGACACCATTCTTGTTGCGGCGGGCAGGCTGGATCTGAGAATGGGCGGGCCGGGTGATCGACAGTTTGACTTGAAACCGGGAAGTCACGTCACACCCGTCATCGACTACAGCAAGTTTGATTTGGAAAGTCCCGCCGGGTGCCGTCGAAGCGTTTATCGATTTTTGTTCCGCACGCTTCCCGATCCATTTATGGAATCTCTGGATTGCCCGGCTGGAGACTTTATTTCGCCGATGCGTGAGAACCTCGTAACAGTCCAGCAGGCGATGGCGATGTGGAATGATGCTTTTGTTGTTTGCCAAAGCCAACATTTTGCAAATCGGCTTCGGTCGATGGGAGCCAATACCCAAGTTCAAATCGTCGCTGCGTTTCAATTGGCGTTGTCGCGGACGCCGAATATGGACGAGCTCCGCGAATTCGGAGTTTTCATTGAAAAACATGGGCTGGAAAATTTTTGTCGAGTCATGTTCAACCTCAACGAGTTTGTCTTTATCAACTGACCGGGGGCAGAATGTTGTCTGGCGAATTGCGATCGTTGCCCGAATGGTTCGCGACCTGTGTGTGTAGCAGGTCGTTTCAGGTTTCCTGGGGCAAGTTATGCAACGGCTGATGAATTTGTCCCGCCGCGAACTCTTCTCGCTTGTATCGGGAGGAATATGCGGAATCGCGCTCGCACAGGTTTTGGCTCGCGACGGATTGTGCGATAATGCGACCAGCACTGCCAATGGACTGATCGGCATGCACCATCCGCCGAGGGCGAAACAGGTCATCCAGCTGTTTATGAACGGCGGCGCGAGCCAGATGGACTTGTTTGATTACAAGCCTGAACTCGAAAAGTGGCACGGTCAAAAATTCGATCCAGGCTCCGACGAGAGGGTCGAAGCCGCGACCAGTGAGGCCGGAAACGTGTTGGCTTCACCTTTCAAGTTTATGCAACATGGCAATTGTGGTCGTTGGGTTAGCGATCAACTGCACCATCTGTCAGCGCACGTTGACAAAATGGCGTTTCTGATGGCGATGACTTCACGAACCAACGTCCATGGTCCTGCAAGTTATTTGATGAACACGGGTTTTCTGTTGCCGGGTTTTCCGGCGATGGGGGCCTGGATCAGTTATGGGCTGGGAAGTCTTTGCGACAATCTGCCGACTTTTGTGGTGCTGCCCGATTCGCGGGGCTTGCCTTACAACCAGCGGGGAAATTTCAGCGCTGGATTTCTGCCCATGATGCATCAGGGGACGATTATTCGGGGCAATGCGGCCGCGATTCTGCCAGACCTGAAACCGCCAGCCTCTGCGAGTTTCATAACGTCAGATTCGGAAGCTGACGGGTTGGCTCTCTTGAAAAAGTTTAATATCCAACATCTGACGGAGAATCAGCATGACCCGCGTCTGGACGCCCGGATTCGGGCCTACGAACTGGCAGCCCGGATGCAGCTCAGTGCGCCCGAAGCGTTTGATCTGAGTGATGAATCGCAGGACACGCTCAACAATTATGGAATGGACAACCCGCAAACAGAAGACTTTGGACGGAGTTGCCTGCTTTCTCGTCGACTAATTGAGAAAGGCGTTCGATTTGTTCAGGTCTGGAGCGGAGCCAATGGACCGACCGGAAATTGGGACAACCATGCCAGTATTTTGAATGAACTCCCACCAATCGCTACGACAATTGACAAACCGGTTGCTGCTTTATTGTCGGATTTGGAAGCCCGCGGTTTGCTCGACGAAACGCTTGTGCTATGGAACACGGAGTTCGGCCGAATGCCGTTTTCCCAGGGAAGTGAAGGTCGGGATCATAATGGCGGAGCGTTTGTTGGCTGGATGGCCGGCGCCGGCGTCAAACCCGGAATCGCGTATGGCCAAACCGACCCCTGGGCCTGGCGGGCTGTTGAAAACGCGACCAGTACCTATGATTTTCATGCCACCGTTTTGCATTTGTTGGGAATTGATCACGAAAAATTGACGGTACGTCACGATGGCGCCGATCGACGCTTGACGGATGTTCACGGAAGGGTGATTCACGAAATTCTTGCTTGAAGTCACGGTGCTTGTGTATTGCCTGTCTCCTTTCGACTCGAACTCTGGTGATAGACTAACAGCGATTCCCCAAGGCCCTCGTTCGGAGTGATGGAACATGAGACCGTACAGCATCGTTGCTCCACAGTGGTGGGACTACACGACTCTCGATCGGGAGATTCTGGATGATGCCGCCCGCCTGACGCCGCATGATCTGGAAGGGCTATCGCGCGAGGGATTTGTCGTGAAAACATACGACACCCTGGAGGAGTTTTATCTTGCCGAGGCACTGGAATATGTCGCTGCATGGAGACAGGCCTCGGATTCCCAACCTGTCGGAATTTGCGGACCGATTGGACCCACCGAGCAATTGCCGCTGGTGGCCCGGCTGGTAAATGAACTGGAATTGGACCTTAGACACGCGCATTTTTGGGGAATGGATGAATGGGTTGTCGACGGTCGGGAAGTCTCCGAGGAATTTCCACTCAGTTTCGCCCGAACAGACCGCGAGTTGCTGTTGAATCGAATTCGACCCGACTTGCGAATGCCAGAAGCCAATCTTCATTTTCCGCGGGCTGATGTATCCGAGTACATCAATTCATGGGCGTTTGCCAGGTGCGCAGTTATGCAGGGAGGCCAGGGGGAAGCAAAACATTGGGCCTTCAATGACCCGCCGCGCCGGAAGCCGCCTTATGAAAGTGAACCACCTTCGCCCGCCGAATATTGCAAGTTGGCAACGCGGGTTGTCGAGTTGCATCCCATGACGATTATTCAAAATGCCCGCACGTCCGGAGGCGGTGTCGTTTCCAGTGTTCCAACCAAGGCCGTTACGGTTGGCCCGCAAGAAACCTGGCTGGCCGAAAAAGTTTCGATATGGCATGCGGGTAATCACGACAACCCGTTTGACGGCTTTGATGATTTCAAAACGGATACCCGACTCTTCTGTACCGATGTCGTTGTTGGCGGATCACCCCAACGTGCAATTTAATTACTTTCGTGGTGGCATCGGAACATGTGATGTGGCGATGCGCTAGAAGCCTATCCCCAAAGGGGTCTGACCCTCCCTGGTTTTCAAAGGGTCTGACCCTTTTTGGAATAGGCTCCAAAGAGTTTTTGACAGGACTGATCCAGAATGCCGACCGCCTTTGCCATTGTCGCCCACCCGGACGATATCGAATTTCTGATGTCGGGAACGATGATGCTCCTGGGAAAAGCCGGATTCAGCCTGCATTACCTAAACGTGGGAAATGGCAGCTGCGGTTCCAACGAAGACAGTAGGAATGTAATCATTCGAAAACGTCGCTCGGAAGGCATGGCCGCTGCCGCATACATCGGGGCGACCCGGCACGAGAGCATTTGCGATGACTTGGCAATTTTTTACGACCAGGTGACATTGGCCAAGATCGCTTCGGTCGTACGCGACGTCTCTCCCGATATCCTGTTGACGCATTCCCCCGTGGATTACATGGAGGACCATACGAATGTATGCCGCCTCGCGGTAACGGCGGCTTTTTCCCGGGGTATGCCAAATTTCCCAGTCGATCCACCGCGAAATTCCATTGGCGGAAACGTTACGGTTTATCATGCCCAGCCGTATTTCCATCACGACCCGTTGCGCCGCCAAGTGGTACCGGAAATGTATGTCGATGTAACGGGCTTGATTGAACAAAAGGCCGAAATGCTGGGATTTCATGCCAGCCAGAAAAAATGGCTGGACGCAAGCCAGGGACTCGATTCCTGGGTGCAGACATTACGAGATCTGGATGCCTACTGCGGTCGGATGTCAGGAAAATTTCAGTTCGCCGAGGGTTGGCGTCGTCATTTACACGTGGGGATTTGCTCCAAAAATGACGATCCTTTGCGCGATGCATTGGCTGATCACGTTTTTCTGCCAACGGATTAGTGCCTTGAGACAGCTTGGATTTGGGAATGAGCGTAGTGGATCTTGCCAAAGATCCCCGTACCGCAGGGTCTTTAGCAAGATCCACTACCCTGGAATCAAGTGGTCTCATTGCCTTGACCGAACGAAGCAATCGCTGCATCAAACGGAACTTTGGTGAATTGTTGTGCCTGCCTCCTGCACGTCTACGTCGATCTCCCGTGAGAAATGCGATTGTTGAAAGTGCGTGGATTGTGATTTCACAAAAGTGTGTGAGAATAAGCGGATCGTTTGCGTGCCCCGATTCAACGGTCCTGGGTTTAGGTATTCCGATTTGCAGGCAGGCAAGCGGAAAACAGGGAGAAATAGACATGCGATCCGGAATCAGTTGCACTCTTTCTTGCTTCGTTGCATTTTTTGCAATTCTGGTTTCCGGCAACCTGCATGTCGATGCAGCCCAGGCCGATGATCCCGAACGTCCCATTCGGGCGCTGCTGGTGATTGGAGGTTGCTGCCACGACTACGATACTCAGAAGGACCTGCTTACCGCCGGCATTTCCGCACGCGCCAATGTCCAGTGGACGATTGCCTACGATCCTGACAATGGCACGGAACACCTGAATCCGGTTTACGAAAATCAGGATTGGGCCAAAGGCTTCGACGTAATTGTTCACGACGAATGTTGTTCGGATGTCCGCGACTTGAAGCTGATTGACCGAATTCTTGAACCGCATCGTTCCGGTTTGCCGGCGGTTGTCCTGCATTGTGGCATGCATTGTTATCGGAGCGAAGGCTATCCGGACGCCGTCACCCCCTGGTTTGAATTTACTGGCCTGCAAACAACCGGACATGGACCCCAGTTGCCGATTGCCATCGCATTTGAAAAAGCGGACAGTCCGATTATCGAAGGTCTATCAGACTGGACAACCATCAAGGAAGAGCTTTACAACAACCTGACGGGCGAGCTGCTCGACTCGGCGCAAGTGCTGGCCCGCGGTACGCAGATGATTCCAAAAAAAGATGGAACCGAAGTCGGCCAGGAATGCATCGTCGCCTGGACCAATAGTTATCGGGACCGAACGCGCGTATTCGCGACCACTTTAGGTCATAACAACGACACTGTGGCAGACGAACGCTATCTCGACCTGGTCACTCGCGGCTTGCTTTGGAGCGTCGATAAACTGGAGGAATCGCACCTGAAACCGGCTTCCCAGGTACTTCTTGAATCCATTGACACGGACAAAAAATAAGATCGCAATTGCTTCCTTCAGTCACGCACCGGAACGGCCGCGCGCCAACCCAGGCTCATCTGCCGGGACAATTCGCTGACTCTGGCTACGCTGCTTTCAAGCTCCGCGATATTCGTATCCTCATTCGGGTCGGACTGTTGATCATAGAGTTCGACGGCCACGAGACCGCCGGCAATTCCATCGATATGATTCCAGTGGCGCCATTCAACGTAATGGTATTTGTCAGTCACCATTGAAAATCCCATGTAACGTCCGCCATCGGGCGTGATATTGGGAGCACGATGAATTTGGCTGAATGCCGCTGTCTTCCACGGGAGTGTGGGGTCCGTTAACAAGGCGAAAAAACTCGTTCCTTCAATGGTTGAAGGTACATCGATATTCGCAGCATCACAAAGCGTCGGATAAAGATCAACCAACTCCACCAAGCGATCGCATTTTGACCCGTGTTCTGTCTTGCCGGGGACATGCATCAACAGTGGAACGTGAACGTCGATGTCGTAATCTGTCTGCTTGCACCAGCTACCATGCTCGCCCAGTTTCCAGCCATGGTCGCCCCAAACAACCACGATCGTGTTCTTGTCCAGACCAAGTTCCCGCAGACCATTGAGCAGTTTCCCAAAGCACGCATCAACATAACTGACCGAAGCATAGTAGCCGTGCTTTAACAACCTGGCTTCCTGTTCGCTCAGGGAGCCCAGCGAAGGATGTTTTACCTGTCCGAAGTCGATGCAGCCATTCAGTTCGTAAGCCGAATCCATCGCCATGACCGGAGACTGTCTTGGCAGGAAAGGATTGGGGGCCAATGGCAACTTTTCACGATCGTAAAAATCCCAGTATTTCGTCGGAGCGACAAACGGCAGGTGAGGCCGGTAAAATCCAACTGCCAGGAAAAATGGCTGCTGCTTTTCCTTCAGGCGGCGGAGCGTTTCAATTGCAAGGTCGGTTTGCGCGCCATCGTAGAATTCACTGTCGGGCGCATCAAAGGACTCCGTCGAACGACCATACGCCCATCCATCAGCGTAGGCCTTGGGATTTTTTTCGAGGCGACGTCGCCTGACAATTGCCAGTTCCCGGTTCAGTTCGGGATCGTGATAGAACGACTCGGGATCGCGGTCGATCAGCTCATCGGTCACGTACTTCGCCGGCCGCAAATCGGGTTCATCAAACGAAACCCGATCGGGCATGTGATTGTGAAAAATCTTCCCCATCGAAACGGTGTAATAGCCGTGCGAGTGAAAATGTTGCGGGATCGTGACGACATCGGGCAGATTTTCGCGAAATTTCCCCCGCAGATCCCAGACACGGGTGGAGTCTGGCCGAAGACCGGTCATCACGCTCGCTCGGGATGGCGCACAAACGGCGGCCTGACAATACCCGCGCATGAAAGTCACGGCTGTCCTGGAGAATTCGTCGAAATGAGGCGTCTTGATATTGGCGTTTCCGTAGCATCCGAGTTCCGGCCGCAAGTCGTCTACCGAAATGAACAGCACATTCGGGCGATCGTCAGCGACAAGCGAATCCTGAAACGGAGCCACCGGGATTGCCGTGAAAACACAAAAACACGCCCAAAAGGTGAATCGGATCATGGAGGCCTCCAGTGAGAAATTGTCCGTGTCCGGGTAATGCTAATGCGAAAAAAATGCCCAGGCAACATGACCGAAAGCCATCGGTGCGACGGGCGTGTCTACCTGGCGTTTGCATCTGGCGATCGCCAGACATTCTGAGCAGATTTATGGCTTTTCAGGCAACCTCAACAAATTCTGCCCCACGCCACTGACTTGTTTTCCTGTCTTGAATTCTGTTGTGTTCAAACGTCGGGAAGTGGACGAAGAAGCCAGTCAATCCAATTCCGTTTCAGGTGGATCGAATGAAAAAGCGGCGGGTTGAGATCGACGGCAGAAAAAGGCGAATGGAAAAATCAAAAAGAAACTGTTTCAAGTCCGGATCAAATGCCGCCCGGCTTATTTGGCCAGGCGAAGCTACGGTTTGCTCTATCGTTGGTCGTTCTTCGATAATGGCCCAACGGCGAAGAAGGGGGCGGAAGTGGCCAAAGAGCCCGGACACCAGGACAGGGCGGAAAAGGGCGGGGAACGTGGCGGAAAGGCCAAGGGCAGAGCCTGGACAGTTGCCTGGACGGGCGTGTTCTTTTCAATGCAAAAAGGCTCCCGGCAAAGCCTTCTGTCCTGCTTCCCCTGCGTCCAAAGGCGGTTTTTCGCGACTTTCAGCGAGCCTCTACGAGCTTCGAAGTCTGGACATGGAAAAGGCCATTTGAGTCGCTTGGGAGCGTGTCAAATGGCCTTTTGGGAGGTCTTCTGTTGAGTGAAGGCGCTGGGGCTCGAACCCAGGACCTACGGATTAAAAGTCCGTTGCTCTACCGACTGAGCTACGCCTTCAAAAAATTCGGTGTTGAAGACACTGTTTCCCGGAAGCGACGGTCGAAACCGCAGCGGAAAACGTGGAATGTCTGGCCCGATTCGGACTGGCTAACAGGACCAGTTCTGGTGAATTTGGGTTCGGATTCAGCCTTCAACAAGCAGACTTTTTTACCGGCGATGGTGTAATGCTGTCAATGAGGGGACGGACTGTCGCAGCGTTCCGTACCCAATTGCCAATGGACCCGATCAACAAGCTTTCAATTGGCCTGAATTTCCGGACCGGAGTCGGTTTTAATCGGCGGCGTGTTTTCCTCCGGGCGGCGGCGGGGTGTGACTTCGATCGACCGACGTTTCAGTGACGTTCCAGGCACGACAATCGGCCCCTTCGAATTCTCGTCGACGATTCGCTTCAATTCATCTGCATCGACCGATTCGACTTCCATCAGAAGATTTGTCAGCGCGATCAGCGCGTCGCGCCGAACATCCAGCACGTATCGCACCCGTTCGATCGCTTCGTCCACGATGCGACGGACTTCGCGATCAATCTCGCGGGCCGTTCGTTCGCTGTAGTGGTGCCCGGAGCCTTCGGAAACCGCTCCGGCCAGGAACGGGCTGCTGCGATTCTCGCGATAATTGACCCGGCCCAGGCGGCTCATGCCATATTGCATCACCATGCCGCGGGCAATGTCGCTGGCCCGTTCGAGGTCGTTCGACGCTCCGGTCGATACGTCGCCGTAGATGATTTCTTCGGCAATCGTTCCTGCAAGAAGAATCTGCAGCTGGCTTTCCAGTTCGCTTTGCGTCATCAAAAAACGCTCGGCGTCCGGACGCTGCATCGTGTAACCTAGAGCCGCCAGGCCACGGGGAATGATCGAGACTTTGTGAACCGGGTCGGTGTTCGGCAGACTGTACGCGACCAGGGCATGCCCGCTTTCGTGGTAGGCAACTCGCTGTTTCTCTTCGTCGGTCATTACGCGGTTCTTTTTCTCGAGGCCTGCGGTCACGCGCTCGACGCCCTCGTTGAATTCGATCATGCCGACAGAGTCTTTTTCCTTTCGGGCAGCCAGTAAAGTTGCCTCGTTCACGAGGTTGGCCAGTTCGGCTCCGGCGAAACCGGGGCTGATCGCAGCGATCTTTCTCAGATCGACCGTATCGTCCAGCTTCACATTTCGAACATGCACTTTGAGGATCGCTTCGCGCCCGCTGATGTCCGGTCGATCGACCAGGACGTGCCGGTCAAAGCGGCCGGGACGGAGCAAAGCCTGGTCAAGCGTTTCGGGGCGGTTGGTCGCGGCGATCACGATGACATTGGCTGTCGTTTCAAAGCCGTCCATTTCGACGAGCAAGGCGTTGAGCGTTTGTTCGCGTTCGTCATGTCCACCCATGTTTCCGCCGCCTCGGGTTTTTCCCAGGGCGTCGAGTTCATCAATGAAGATGATGCAAGGTGATTTGGCCTGGGCAGTTTGGAACATGTCCCGAACACGAGCGGCACCGACTCCGACAAACATTTCGACGAAATCGCTGCCGGAAAGGGAATAGAACGGAACGCGGGCTTCACCGGCGATCGCTTTTGCCAACAATGTCTTTCCGGTTCCCGGAGGGCCGACCAGTAACACGCCGTGCGGAATTCTGGCTCCGAGTTTTTGATATTTTTCGGGGGACTTGAGAAAGTCGACGACCTCTTTGACTTCTTCGACCGCTTCGTCAATGCCCGCGACATTTTCAAATGTGATCGCCAGATCTTCTTCGGCGTACAAACGACCACGGCTGCGACCAAACTGCATCGGACCGGCAGTTCCACTCAGCCGCCGAAGCATCAGGAATATCAGCAACAGTACGAGTGTAATGATCAAAAGCGGCAAACCAAATCGTTCCCAAACGGATGGACCGTCTTTGATTTTCCAGCTGGCCCGGCTGTTTTCCAGCAACTTGAAAAGTTCGCTGTTGGCGGTGTCTGTGTTGAGTTTGCTGACTACGAAATTGCCTGTCTGCCAGGACGAGTTGGCTTCGGACGTGTTTTTGTATCGGACTTTGCCACTGATTGAACGCTCGTCAACAATGATTTCGTTCGGCTCTTTTAGTTCCAGTGTTTTGGCGTTGTTGCCAGTCCCGCGAACGGAGATCGACGCCAAGTTGCCAGCCGGCGCGTTGCCAGCCAACGTGTTGCCGGGTTGGCCGCCAGAATAGCGTGTGGCCTGAAGCAGGCGCACAAAGTCGCTGTAATTAATCTGGACCGAATTCGGATTCAGGATCAGAAACGCCGAGAAGGCCAGGGACATGCAAATGATCAGTGCAAACCACAGCATCGGAGGGCTGTTCCGGGTTTCGGAAGACTTGCGATTCGGCTGCTGATCCATCGGATGCTCCGGGGAAAACTGGATTGTTCGAAACTGGGGGCTGACCCAAGACGCTCGGGATGCCGCAATTCAACTCGGCAAAGTCGGTCACCATCCACCCATCCAGCGATTCATGCCGGGGCGCGATTTCACGTGGAGCGAATTCCGCTCCACTCCGCCTCTATTTTTACGCATTTTTGCCGGGATCGGCAAACGCCCTGGTTCTTGCTGAACAAGGGACACCGCTTTGTTAACGGGTTGGGTAACGCCATTTACATGGAAATCACGTGCCAGAAGAATTGAAAAACAGAACTTAGCCAAATCGGTCCGGGTTGTCGAAATTGGCCGTTGCGGTTTATTTGGCTGATACGGGCATTCCAGTGGCAAAGAGCTGTTTCTTGCCCGGGGAGGAACGAATCGGAAGGCGAATTGGACGTTTCGCAAGAAGTCAAAAGCATTTGATTGGCGGAATTTCATCATTGGCGGTGCAGATATTGCGCATTTATGGCATCATTGCTGTCTTTACGCAACAAATTCATCTGGCCCCAATTTGAAATCCGGACAATTGCATCTCATGACGGATTCCGGTAACCGCAATGTGGCTATTTTGGGTTCGACTGGAAGTGTCGGAGCGAACGCTGTCGAAGTCTGTGTGGCATTGTCGGCGATGAATGTTACGGGGCTGTCGGGACATTCGAATCTCGAGTTGCTGGCGAAGCAGGGAATGCAGTTTCCAGGGGCAACGGTTGTTGCCGCGAACCAGTCGCTGGCTGACAAGTTTGCGTTTCCGTCGGGGCTGAACGGCCGTTTGAAAAAGGGGTTGGCCGCAATCGAAGACCTCGCGGCAAGCGACAAAGTGGATGTTGTTGTCGCGGCGATTGTTGGCGTTGCCGGTTTGGCAAGCACGATTGCGGCCGTTCGCCAGGGAAAGACGGTGGCGTTGGCCAACAAAGAATCGATGGTCGTGGCGGGAAGCCTGCTGATGCCGCTGGCAAAATTGTCCGGAGCGATTTTGCTGCCCGTCGATAGCGAGCATAGCGCGCTGCTTCAATGTCTGTCCGGCGGGCGGCGAAGCGAGGTGTCCCGGGTTGTATTGACGGCTAGCGGCGGGCCGTTTCGGGACTGGACTGTCGATCAAATGCGGGGCGTGACGCCTGCCCTGGCGACCAGCCATCCGACGTGGAACATGGGTCCAAAAATTTCGGTCGATTCAGCGACCATGATGAACAAGGCTCTGGAAATTATCGAAGCGGCCTGGTTATTCGGGTTTCCGCCGGAGCAGATTGGCGTAATGATTCATCCACAGTCGATCGTGCATGCGATGGTTGAATACTGTGACGGGGCCGTTTTGGCACATCTGGGGCCACCCGACATGCGGTTGCCAATCCAGTATGCTTTGACATGGCCCGAGCGGGTTTCCGGCCCGGCCCGGCGGATGGATTGGACCCGGGATCATTCGCTGGAAATGTTCCCACCGGATAAAGAACGCTTTCCGGCTTTACAGCTGGGATACGAAGTGGTTCGTCGCGGCGGGACTTGTGGTGCCGTCCTGAATGCGGCCAACGAAACGGCGGTCGCGGCGTTTTTGAATGGAAAGCTGGGATTTACCGAGATTGTCCCGGCATGCGACACGGTTTTGTCGCAACACAAAGTTATTGAACAACCAAATTTGGAAGACCTGATCCAGGCTGATTGTCTGGCTCGCGAGGAGACGGAAAAGTGGATTTCGAATTGCTGATTGCGGCCAATTTTTCCTGGCTCAGCCCCGCTTCGTGGTGGGCGATGGCACAGGTCTTGTTTGGCGTTGGCTTCGTGATTTTCATTCACGAGTTGGGGCATTTCATGGTCGCCAAAGCTTGCGGTGTGAAGTGCGAAAAATTTTACGTCGGCTTCGATTTCTTTGACATCAAGATTGGCGACACCGTTTTGATTCCCCGGGCGTTGGTCAAATTTCAATACGGCGAAACAGAATACGGAATTGGCGTCATACCGCTGGGTGGCTATGTCAAAATGCTGGGGCAGGACGACAACCCCTCGAATTTCGAGCGGGAAAACCAGCGATCACGCCTCGAAGGGGCTGAGGGCGAGTCCGCCGGAAAAGAAGTCGAGGCAAGCAACGAGCCTCGCGCACTGGATCCCCGCAGCTACCAGGCCAAATCCGTTTTGCAGCGAATGTGCATTATCTCGGCGGGTGTCGTTTTTAATTTGATTTCCGCCGTGATCATGGCTGCGATCGCGTTTAGTGCAGGAGCACGTTACACGCCGCCAACCATCGGCAGCACGATCATCGGCGGGCCGGCGTGGAAAGCCAATTTGTTTGGCAGCCGCGTTCTTTCGATCAACGACAAATCGGCAAAGGACGGATACTTTCCTTTCACTGAATTGATCCAGGAAACCGCTTTGAATGGTCCGGACAAACCGATCAAGCTGGAAATATTGACCGTGGAAAGTTCGTCGCCCCGACAAATCGATGTCGTCCCCCAGGCGAACCTGATTCCGGAAACCAGCCTGGCCCTGATTGGAATTCAGCCGGAGCTGTCTTCCACCATTGGCGGAGACGCTGACGCCATCAACTCCGATGAGGCAGCGGGGAAGGCTACTCCGCCCCTCCAACCGTTTGACCAGATTACGAAAATCAATGGTGTCGAGCTGCCGTCGTATGAGTTGGACGGAAAGAAGTTGATACCGATCGCGGCGATGCGGCGAATATTGGCCGAGTTGGCGGACCAGCCGATTACGGTCACCGTTGTAAGGGAAGGTGCCGAAAAGGAAGTGACGATACCACCCAATCCGGCCAAGACGCTGGGTATGTCGATGCGCATGGCACCGGTCAAGGCGATCCAGAATTTTTCGCCCGCAGCAATAGCCGGACTGAAGGCCGGTGACGTAATTGTTTCGATCAACGACCTGCCGCCGCTGGATGCGTTGAACATCGATTTGCAAATGGTTCGATTGTTGCGAGCCCACACGGACACCTCGAATCCATTGACAGTCGACGTTGTCGTTCGAAGGATGACCGAAAAATCACCGGATGAAAATGGCGAACTTGTTACGCTAGTCGTTAGTCCACGCCTTCCAACGGAGCCATCGAATCCGTCAAGTGAGCCGATTGCGATTTCGACTTTTGGAATTGCAGTTTTCCCGACTGTGTTTGTCGAAGCTGTTTCCGCCGCCGGTCCCGCGGAACAGGCCGGATTGAAACCTGGCGATCGGGTTACAAAACTGAAATTGCTGGTTCCGCCCAATGTTGACAAGAATAGTTCTGTCGCAGATTGGGCTGAAAATATCAAAAAAGCAAACAAGACTGGCGGCAAATCCTGGATGGGAATTGCGATGGGGCTGGTTCAAGGTTGTCCGGCCGGCACCCGTTACGAAATCAGCTTTGAACGGGACGGCGAACCGCAACAGCCGGTCGTTCTTGCCAGCCAAATTGCCGAAGAAGAGTTCATGCCTCGGCGCGGATTCAAACCCCTGCCTCTGGAATCGATTTACGTTGCCAAGTCCTGGACCGAGGCGGCATCGTTGGGTGCAAGACAAACCTGGTCCGACGCTGGACGAATTGGAAAGACGCTGGGCAAACTGGTTTCAGGTCAGATTTCTCCGACAAACCTCGGCGGACCAGGAACGATCGCCATGATTGCGACCATGGAAGCCAGCGAAGGAACGTCGCGTTTATTGTTGTTCCTCACGATGCTGTCGGCAAACCTTGCGATCATCAATTTTCTGCCTATCCCGATTTTGGACGGCGGGCACATGGTGTTCCTGGCTTACGAGGGAATTTTCCGGCGACCGGTGACCGAGAACGTCCAGATCATGCTGTCGTGGGTCGGGCTGGTTTTGATCCTGGGACTGATGGTTTTTGTTTTCAGCCTGGACATCTCGCGAATCTTTTCGCTGTTGCGGTAGTGTGTTTGCGGCTTTGTTGTTTATTGGCTGGACCTCGCCTCAAATTCGTTTAACCGTCAGCCACAGGCGTACGCGAAGTGCTCTGGCGTACGCCTGTGG
>JAYVKA010000608.1:0-3013 GCA_043768885.1 Planctomycetota bacterium | reverse complement strand
ATATCGTCGATCACAATGACCGATGCTGATTCCATTTGCGACGACAACTGGTCCGTGGTTCCCGAGTCGATTGCTTCGGCAACAATTCGCGCAAAATCGGCACCGGTCCAGTCGAGCCGCATTCCCGCGCGGCGATTCATGAATTCGCGGTTGGCAATCGTCCAAGCCAAAGAAGTCTTGCCACTTCCCGGAGGTCCGAACAACACGAGCGGCGAAAACCAGCCCGGCCAGGTATCGACTCCAAATGGTCCTTGCGAGTCGAACAGTTTGCGAAGTGATTCGTTTGCATCATCGGCGACAAAAACCGCTCCGCCACCAATTCCCCGTGATCGCCGGGAGGACCCCATTCCGCCGACCAATATCGGGATCATCAGCAGGTTGTCGGTGTCGGCGAAAGCCATGAAATTTGCGGGTAAAAACCGAAGCGATGGAAACCGCAAATTCTACCGTTTTTTCGGCGTTTACGCGACGGGCCAAGACCCAATTTGGGCGTCATTTCGGCGTGCGTAATCCATTGACAATGCGGGAGATACGTTCGACCGCGTGAACAACTTCGGCCTGCGTCGTGGGAACCCCAAAACTGAACCGCAAAGCACCCTCAATCAGAACACTTTCCAGGTTCATTGCCAGCAACACCGGAGACGGCTCGCTGGATCCGCTTGCACAAGCCGAACCGGTGGAAATCGCCAACCCCGCCAAATCGGCTGCCAGCAGAACCGCTTGTCGGTCCAGCCCCGGAAAAGAAACATTGGAAACGTGCCCGGATCGATTCGCTTTTGCTCCATTGAATTCGACAACGCCGCGAACGCTGGCCACCAGCCTTTCTTCAAAATCATCCCGCAGCCTGGCAGTCTGTACCGATTGCGTTGACAATTCTCCGACCGATTTGGAAAGCGCAGCATGCATGCCAGCCATCAAGGCAACATCTTCGGTCCCCGGCCGCCAGCCCATTTGTTGTGACCCGCCAACCATCAATGGTGAGATATCCACACCATGTCGGAGTACCAGCCCGCCGATTCCGCGTGGTCCATAAAACTTGTGGGCTGCAACCGTCATCGCATCCACGCGCAGTTCGTTGAATGAAACTGGCAAGCGCCCGATGGCTTGCACTGCATCGGTGTGAATCAGTGAACCGTGTTGGTGGCAAATCCGCGCCGTTTCAGCGACAGGCTGAATCACTCCGGTCTCGTTATTGACCAACATCAGACTGACCAGGCTGGTCGGTTCTTCGACCAGCAGCTGTTCCAGACAATCCAGCCGAACGACTCCATCCCGATCGACCGGAATCTGCCTCACAGCAACGCCACGTCCGACAGCAATCGACGCTGCGCCGATCACTCCCGGATGCTCAACAGCCGAGACCAGCAACCTTGGCCGTTCCGGTTTCAACAAGCCAAGCACCGCCAAATGATTCGACTCAGTTCCTCCGCTGGTTGTGATCAGCTGGTCTTGCGTCATGCCTCGTGTATTGCCACCCAATAACAGAAGTGCATCGGAGCGCAACCGTTCCAGTTCCCGCCGTGCGTCCTGACCCGGCCGATGTTGGCTGTTTGGATTTGCATATCCGCGCAGCAAATAATCGTGCATCACCAGGGCAACATTCCGATCGATCGGAGTCGTACTGCAATAGTCCAGATAGATGATGTCGTTCACTGGTCCGCGCTTTCGCCGGTATCTTTGTTGGGCGGCTTTTCAGCCGGCTTGCCGGTCGAAACTGTAGCGATGGTGTTTCCAAGCGTTTTGGCCAGTTCCTCCAGCTCAACCGCGCCCGCCGTATCGCCGCTCTGGCGAAAACGCCTGGCCTGTTCGGTTAGCAATTGCCGCGCCAGTTTTTGAAGTTCTTGCTGGAACGGATCGTCAGCCCTGGTTTTTGCCTTTGGTGAATTGATTGCCAACCGAAACAGGTCGGGCATTAACACATACTGGTTGGCTCGTGCCAGATCAGCGATAGCTGGCCAAAAAACGGTTGCACGATCCGGATTTTCGTCGTTCCAGTTGAACCAGCGACTGTTGCTCCCGTCGTCGCTCATCGTCAAATACTTGTCCAGTATCGCAGCGTCGAAATCCGGCGAAGTTCCGCTGTACCAAATTTCACGAACCAGATCCCAACGGGCCGTATTTTTTGGCGGCAGCGTAATGTACCCGTCGCTCAACAAAGCTTGTTGAAGAACACTCGAGGAATCCTCGATCGCACGGTTTGTGACGGGCCAGCCAATAATTGGAATTCGGTAATACTGAAACCGGCGAGTCTCAAACGTGTCCGGAGAGAACTCTTCTCCATCGACCATCGACGCGAATGTCAGATAGATCAACACGAACGGTGCCGATATCACCACTACCAGCAGTGTCACGCAGCCGATCCGGCCCCAACGCACTTTTTTGCGTGGCATTTCCGGAGCGGTTTCCGGATTATTCTGTGGGGCAGGTTGTTCGCTCATCAAGCGTGTCCGAAAATTCCGTGACGTGCTGGTATTGTCCGGTATTCGGACAAACAATAAATCTGTGTAGACTTTTTTCAGGCTGCCAGGGTAATAAAATGCCGAGTGACATTCAGTACAATTTGTAACCCGCCAAACATACACGAAACCCGGAAATTAAAATCAGGCCCGCTGATTGATTATGGACGAAACAACCCGATTGCGACAGAAAGTGGAAGGCGTGTTGCTGATCGCACGGGTGCCGCTGAACAGCCGCCGGATCGCCCAGATGGCGGGGCTGGAGGATGGGACCCAGGCCAGGACGCTGGTCCAAAGCCTGGCCCAGCATTATGACCGCGTGGGACGTGCGTTTCAGGTGAAACGGGTTGCGGGCGGTTACCAGTTGCGAACACGACCACAATTTTCACGCTGGATTCGGCAACTGGACCACGTGCCAGCCCCACTGCGACTTTCCGGCCCGGCGATGGAGACCCTTGCGGTGGTCGCCTATCGCCAGCCGATAACCAAAGCCGACACGGAAGCGATTCGCGGAGTCAGCTGCGGGGAGATGCTGCGACAACTTCTGGACCGGGGCC
>JAYVKA010000607.1:0-2468 GCA_043768885.1 Planctomycetota bacterium | reverse complement strand
GAAGCCCTACTCCGTTCGATTTCGAATCAAAAACTCCGATGGCGTATCATCCCAGACCAGCCCGTTTTGTGCCACGGACCAGACCCTGCTGTACGCAAGTGGCAGGGTGCGGGTTTATCCTTTGGATTTGGCCAAAGACTCCCATCCCCATCAACAAATTTGGGAATTCGGATAAATCGCCAAACGACGAATGAATCGGAAAATCGCGGGGAATTTGCTTGCGACCAGGCGTCTGGCGCGACGCCCATTGGCTTGACTTTCACCCCAAGTGCTTGCACAATCCGGTCTCAGGTCGAGCGGGCGGCAATTTCGACGCAATCAACGCATTCTGCAGCGGACTAACCATGATTCTTTCCGGCGAAGAGATCAGGAAAAACCTTGGCAAAGATATCCGGATCGACCCCTTCGATGAAGCGAATCTGAATCCGAACAGCTACAACCTTTCGCTCCACCGGGACATCGTGACGTACGAAGAAGTCGTGTTGGACATGAAAAAGAGCAACCGGGTTCGCGAGTTGCAAATTCCCGATGCAGGCCTTGTGCTGGAGCCGCACCGGCTGTATTTGGCCCGGACCGTTGAGCGGACCGAGACGCAGGGCTTTGTGCCAATGATCGAAGGACGCAGCAGTATTGGCCGACTGGGTCTGTTTGTTCACGTCACGGCCGGATTTGGCGACGTCGGTTTCTGCGGTTACTGGACGCTGGAAATGTTTGCTGTCCAGCCGATCCGGATTTATCCAAACGTGAAGATCTGCCAGATTTTTTACCACCAGATTTGCGGCGACTACATTCCCTACACCAGCGGCAAGTATCAAAACAACCGCGGCATCCAGCCGAGTCTGTTGTACAAGGAACTGAATCCCGAAGCTGCCGAAAAAGATGAAGAGCAGTTGACCTTGTCCTACAAAGGCTGAAGCAATCCGGTTTCAGGCAATTCTGCTGGCTCAATTATCCGGCTTCGACATCCAACCGAACATCCCGGCCATGAACAAGCCTGAAGCAAGCGACGTCGTCTGGAATGTCCCCAACATCATATCGACGATGCGACTGGTGACGTCCATCGGCGTGTTCGCACTGATTCCGCTTGGTTATTATTACGCCGCGTTGGTTGTGTTTCTTGTTTCCGCCGGGACCGACTGGATCGACGGTTGGTGGGCCCGCCGATTCAATCAGGTCACGAAACTCGGCCGGGTCCTTGATCCGTTCTGCGACAAGGTTTTGATTTGCGGCACGTTTATTTTGTTGGCCATCGAGATGAATGGTCGCTTCCCATGGTATGCAACGATTGCCGGATGGATGGCCGTCGTCGTAGTTGCCCGGGAATTGCTTGTCACCGCCATTCGTAGCATCATCGAAGGAGGCGGCGGCGATTTTTCCGCAAAGATGGCGGGCAAACTGAAAATGTGGTTTCAGTGTATCGCTGTCGGAGCCGCACTGTTGGCCCTCGCCTGGTTGCCGGTGTCAACGTCATTAAAGTCAACCGAAATTGTTACGCCGACGTGGCTTTTGGTAGTCATGACGATCTCAAACTGGACCGCCATCCTCAGCACCCTCTGGTCCGGCTGGGGCTATCTCCGCGCCGCCGCTCCGAGTTTGGGATTTGGTCGTCCCAAATCGGCAGAGTAAGATCATTCTCGAAGATTTTCGAATCGAAACGTGAGCGCTCCCCTTGAAAGGGAGCAAACAATTCTTCGAAACCTGCCCTTCGAAAAGAGATTTTGAAAAGCATCAAATCCTGCGACTGCTCGCCGACCGGACTACTGCTCGCCCGGTAGGTGAATTACCGTTGTCGACCCCGAAAACAGATTCCAAATGCCAAGACCAAAAATCCAATCGAGGCCGGTTCCGGGACTGCCATGATGTTGCCCGAAAGGAAGTAGTTGCCCATATCGTACAATCTGGCCGGAGTCCAGGCGTTTGCAGGTGCAGGTCCAAGGCTGGCCTGTTTTCCACCAGCGCTGGAAACTTCGATAAAGTAAGTGCCGGAAGCTAAATTGAGAGCCAGGGTTTCGCTAAGGCTGAGGGTATTGGCCAAGGCAATTTCAACTCCGGAAAAATCCAGAATTCGCAGCGTTGCGTCCAGCGTCGCGTCCGGATCGGAAACGCCTGGCGTAAGCCACTGGCTTCCGGCATTCACAGTTATGGATACAGAGTTCCATGGCGCGGTTGTGGTAAACGAGAACAGTCCTTTCGTATAGTTGTCCGCACCAATCGGGTTTGGATTGGAACTGCTGACCGGAACGATGATTCCCTGGGCCACCGAATAATTGATGGCCGAACCGAGCATGGCCAGGGGAGTTGCAGTGGCAAGTGTGCGTCCGATTCCGTCGTTAACAAACCCGCCCATTCCAGGATTGTTGGCGATAATCGCTTGCGGGTCGTTCTGGATCTGGGCGGTATTTGTGCTGTATCGTCCGTCACGCCAAACATTCCGGGACGCCGAGTATCCAACTCCCATGATGGGCGCG
>JAYVKA010000606.1:0-4004 GCA_043768885.1 Planctomycetota bacterium | reverse complement strand
CAGCGCTGGCCCGCTGTTAAAACATGTTCAGGTTCCGACGATCCTGCTATCGGCGCATGATGATCCAGTCGTCCCGTTTGATTCCTATGCTCCGTTTACCATGTCAAGCGCGATCGAGTTGATCGATACCAAACGAGGTGGCCATTTAGGATTCCTCGGACGATCGCCTCGCGACCCGGATCGCTATTGGATGGACTGGCGAATTTGCAATTGGATCAGCTCATTGGATGAACGATACTAACAGGATGGACTGCCCGCCAGCCAAAAAGCTCTCAGAACAGGCACCCAGCTGGCAATTTTGGATCGATGTGGGTGGCACGTTTACGGATTGCCTGGCGCGCTCGCCAATGGGAACGGAACATTTCATTAAGGTGCTTAGTTCCGGTATCGTTAAAGGTCATTCCCATCAATTTGTGTTGGAGACGGAGCACAGTTACGATTCACCGCTGGCATCCCCGCCGGTTTTTTCAGCACCCTCATCGGTCGGGCCTGCGAGTTCCGCGGCGCGGTATGTAGGCCGATTTGTCGACGATTTGCGCAACGAAATGGTTGATGAATTTTGGACGGGTGCCCGCTTGCGTGTTCTGGACGCCGGCGGTGACGTGATCGATCAAACAATCGTCAGTCGTTTCTCCGCAGCCAATCATGAGTTTGAGTTGGCACGAAAATTGTGCCTCGCTGCTGAGACTGTCGAGTTACGTTACGAGCTGGATGCAGGTCTCGCAGCGCCCGTGCTGGCAATTCATCTTTTGCAGGGCATTCCGATTGGCGAACGGCTGACGGATTGCCGGGTCGATCTCGGGACCACGCGCGGTACCAATGCGTTATTGACTCGCTCGGGAGCGAGAACGGCGCTCATTACCAGTCGCGGCTTCCGTGACTATTTGAGAATTGGCGACCAGACCCGATCAAATTTGTTCCAACTGACGATTGGTTCTGCCCCACCCTTGTTTGAAACTGCGATTGAGATCAACGAACGGGTATTATTCGATGGAACCGTAGAAAGTTCGCCGGATCCGGGGTTGGTTGCCGAACAGTTACAACAATTGCAGCAGTCGGGAATCGAATCGATCGCGATCTGTTTGATGTTTGGTTATCAGTTTCCGCAGCACGAACAACTGGTCGCGCGAATGGCTGCCGAAGTTGGCTTCACTTCCATTCGTTGTTCGTCGGACGTCGCTCCGGTAATCAAAATTGTTCCGCGCGGCGAAACAACGGTCCTGGATGCCTATCTCGATCCGGTCATCGCGGCCTACTTGAATGAGGTTCAGTCTCAGCTGACGCCTGAGAGTCAATTGCGATTCATGACTTCGGGAGGGGGATTGGTTTCGCGGCACCGATTTTCCGGCAAGGACAGCGTCCTGTCCGGTCCCGCGGGTGGCGTGGTCGGAGCGGCTCGGATTGCCCAGCAGTCGGGATTTGCTCGGATGATTGGCTTTGATATGGGAGGCACCAGTACCGATGTCTGTCGATTCGACGGAGAGTTTTCGCGTTCTTTTGAAACCAAAAAAGCCGGCGTGAGAATCATGGCGCCCATGCTGGACGTGGAGACAGTGGCGGCCGGAGGAGGCTCGATCTGTTGGTTTGACGGTGCGAAATTGCGGGTCGGGCCGCAGAGCGCAGGAGCTGATCCCGGTCCGGCTTGTTATGGACGAGGAGGGCCATTGGCGATGACGGATGTGAATCTGTTTTTGGGCCGTCTGCAACCAAAGCTGTTTCCATTCAGTCTCGATAGAAGTGCCGTATCAAGGCGGCTGGTCGAATTGAACGCCTTGCTTGCCCTGTCGGGCCACTCGTTTACGTTGGTCGAGTTGGCAGCCGGGTTTTTGAAAATTGCCAACCACAATATGGCGGCGGCCGTTCAATCGGTATCTGTGGCACAGGGTTTTGATCCGCGAAAATATGTCCTGGTTTCGTTCGGTGGTGCGGGCTCACAGCATTGTTGCGATGTGGCGGATAACCTGTGAATGACCCAAATTTTGGATCATCCGCAAAGCAGTGTTCTGAGCGCTGTCGGAATTCGCCTGGCCGACCAGTCGGCGCATGTGGTGGAATCGATGGGCGAGGTGCTGATGGATTCTCATCGACCTACCGAAAAGAGTCGCGCAATCCACAGCAGTCCCCTCGAGCTGTCCACAATGAAGGTTGAGTCGATTGAAGGTCGATTGCAGAACGAGGTTTTCCCGCGACTGGAATTGCATGCGCGGACCGCGCTGGTGGCCGATGGGAATAATACGCAAGAAATGAGAATCACCTATTCCCTGGATCTGCGCTATCAGGGAACAGACGCTGCGTTGACGATTCCCTGCCTGACTCCGGCGATTTCAGATTGTCTGGTCGAGTTTTTTCGCCAACACCAACAACAGTTTGGCTATTTGCAGAATCGTCCTGTGGAAATCGTAGCGGCTCGCGTGGATGCCACTGTTGCCGGAAATCGGTTGCCAACTTTACCTCCAACACACGCTTTCATTCGTCGTATTGGTGAAACGCAACACTTGATTTATTCACAAGGGCGGCAGCTGTTGGCCGATGTTTTCGAGCGAACCGAATTGGCTGCCGGTGACCAGATCATCGGCCCTGCCGTGATTGCTGATCGCCATTCCACCACCATTGTCGATTGCAGTTGGGCAGCCAGTGTTCTGGCGACAGGGATTTTATTGTTGAAAAAAAATGAACTGACAGGCGCCGCCTCACAATTCGGCTCAGCGGAACCGCTCTCGAATGTTTCTTCCGATCCGGTGCAGTTGGAAATTTTCAACAATCATTTTTCTACGATTGCCGGGCAGATGGGTATCGCGTTGCAAAAAACTTCAGTCAGCGTCAATGTGAAAGAGCGATTGGATTTTAGTTGCGCAATTTTTACGGCAACGGGCGATTTGGTCGTCAACGCACCTCATATTCCGGTTCATTTGGGCGCGATGAGCGAAACCGTGCGTGCCATCATCGCGATGAATCCGACTGTGATTGCCGGAGATGTGTTTGTCACTAACGATCCGTACGCAGGAGGCTCCCATTTGCCGGATGTGACTGTGGTCACTCCCGTCTTTGATCCGTCAAGTGCGAGGTTGTGGTTTTGGGTTGCCAGTCGCTCGCATCATGCAGAAATTGGCGGTTGTGCGCCTGGTTCAATGCCGGCAAACGCAACGTGTTTGGGTGAAGAAGGAGTACTGATACAAAATTTTCGTTTGATTGCCGGCCGGCCTGAAATCACGAACCAACGCGCTGCGGAGCAGCCGCGAATACCTGGCGACGGCAAATTCGTCGAGAGATTTGACGAATTCAAAACACTGTTAACGCAGGGACAATTTCCCTCGCGATCGCCGACTGAGAATCTGGCTGATTTGCGGGCGCAGGTGGCGGCTAACCAAACCGGTCTAATTCAATTGCGACAATTGGTTGAGCGATATTCGTTTGAGACTGTGGCAGCTTACATGCGGTTCATTCAGCTGGCGGCCGAGCAGAAATCCCGAGCGGCGTTGCGACGACTACTATCAGGGGAGTTTTCTTTTACCGACTCCCTGGATAATGGCGCTACCATTCGAGTTCGACTGACCAAACACGACGACGAGTTGACCATTGATTTCGCCGGTACCGATCCGGTGTTACATGATAATTTGAATGCCAATCGGGCGATTGTTTCTGCAGCCACCATGTATGTCGTGCGATTGCTGATCGCTGAAGACATTCCGTTGAATGAGGGCGTGATTAGACCGGTAAGAATCCTCCTGCCCGATTGTTTCCTGAATCCCACGCCAGCTGCAAATCCGTACGACAGTCCTGCCATCGTGGGTGGCAATGTAGAAACATCGCAGCGAATTGTGGACTGTTTGCTGGGTGCACTCAAGTTGGCCGCAGCCAGCCAGGGGACTATGAACAACTGGTTGATGGGCGGGCCGACGTTTGGATACTATGAGACGGTCGGTGGGGGTGCCGGAGCGACTCCAGCAGGTCCAGGAGCCGATGCAGTGCATACTCACATGACCAACACGCGGTTAACCGATCCA
>JAYVKA010000605.1:0-3346 GCA_043768885.1 Planctomycetota bacterium | reverse complement strand
CTCCGACATAAGGAGCGTCATATTGCTGTTGCCATTTCGGTTCACCAGTCGCCGCGTCGAAACACAAGATCCGTTCGTCCTGGTCCGTTTCATCGGTTTCCGAGACAACCCTGTCCATGACATAGCACAATCCATCGGCAACTGTCGGCCCGCTGTAACCAGAAGAGATCGGTTGACGCCAGATTGTTTTCAGCGAGTCGCCGCCAAATGTCGTCACAATCCCCGTTTCATTCCAGTCTCCATCGCGTCCGTCCCCCCGCCACTGAGCCCAATCATGAACTTCTTGGGCGAGCGTGGAACCAGGGACCTGAATCTGGGACAAAACTGAAACTGCGACAAAGGCAATATAGTATCGGCAAATCATGGGGTTCGCTTCGTGGTGAATTTGTTTTGATTGAAAAGCATGAAACAAAAGGTCAATCCGAAACATTCGGATACCAGATCAAAGTAGTCAGGACATTCTCATGAATCGGCACACAGTTTTCCACCACGTGGCCGTCCTCTTCCCAATTGGCACAGGATTGCCCTGTTGTTCGCGACTTTGGGGCGCAATACGCAAAAATGGTTCAGGCCAAAAGCTGAATTTTCAAGAATCCCAAGAATTGTTGTCTTTTGGCACGGTGGCTGTTCGTCAAGGTTATACTGGCCCAAAAACGGGCTGTGCCGGAAAAAGTGATCCGGCAAGGAACGATCTGACTTCTTCATTTCAAGGAAATCGAATCATGGCAAAATTTTTGTTTGTTTATCGCAACGACGTCGAACAGGAACAGCAGCAACCTTCCCCCGAACAGATGCAGGCCATCATGCAGGAATGGGGCGCATGGTTCCAAAAAGTCGGCGCCGCAATTGTTGACGGCGGAGACGGGCTGATGCCGACCGGAAAAACTGTGCGCGGTGGCACAGTGACGGACGGTCCATTTATCGAAGCAAAAGAATTGGTCGGAGGCTATTCGGTTATCGAGGCCGATAACTATGACGCGGCTGTGGGATTCGCCAAGTCCTGTCCGATCACAGCCAATGGTGGTTGCGTCGAAATCCGGCAACTGGCCGGCTTATCGGAACAAATGTGATCTGTCTCCAGGCGCTGCGAGCCGGAAAAGCGAAGTACGATGGACTTCCAATTCCGTCGAGTCCAATGTCTCCCGACGGAATTGGAAGCCCATCGTACATTCGCTATTTGTCAATTTACCAAATGAACAAAAGTAAAGTGCCAACCCGGTTCTCGTCACCGGTTGCCGAAACCGGCCAACCGGAATCGCACCAGCTGGTGGATCACTTCTTTCGTTCGGAATATGCCAAACTGGTTGCGATACTGACCCGCAAGTTCGGCGCCAGCAACTGGGAGCTGATCGAAGACGTCGTTCAATCCGCTCTGGAACGTGCGCTCGGTGCCTGGCCCCGTCGCGGCATTCCCGATAACCCGTCGGCATGGCTCTATCGGACCGCGTCCAATTTGGCAATCGACAATCTGCGGCGCGATGCCCGGAAGAAAGAACTGGATGGCTCAAACGGGAATTCATCGCTTGATGCCGCAAGTGTTCCCGACTCCAGCCCGACAGCGGAACTTGAACCCGATGAATCGCAAGTCCAGGACGATTTGTTGCGAATGATTTTTGTCTGCTGTCACCCCCAAGTCCCACCCGAATCGCAAATTGCATTGGCGCTGAAAACGCTATGCGGTTTTGGCAACATGGAAATTGCCCGCGCGCTTTTGACGACCGAAGCCAGCGTCGCGAAACGGATCATACGGGCAAAACAACGACTGCGAGAAATCCAGATCGAACCATCGGAGATCCCAGCCGAGGCATTCCAGGAGCGCTTGCCCGATGTCCAGGCCGTGATCTACTCGCTGTTCAACGAAGGCTATTGTTCCAGCCTTGCAGACAAGCTGATCCGCGAAGAACTTTGCGAAGAAGCTGTTCGAATGGCTCTGATCCTGGCCGAACATCCATTGACTGCAGGCCCCAACTCGGCCGCAATGTTGTCACTGTTACTGTTTCACGCGGCGCGGCTGGACGCCCGGATCGACTCGAACGGAGCAATGTTGGTTTTGAAAGAACAGGATCGCAGCCAATGGGATCAACGATTGATGGACACGGCTTTCTTCTGGTTTCGTCGAGCGCAAGGTGCGGAGCGGTTGACCCGCTACCACGCCGAAGCCTGGATCGCATCGGAACATTGTCGCGCGGGAAACCTGGAAGCGACCGACTGGGACCGCATCGTATTGGGTTACGATTTGCTTTGCCGCCTCTCCCCATCGCCGATTCACGAACTGAATCGCGCGATCGCGATTGGCCGACGGGACGGCGCCGCGGCAGGTATGACCGCTTTTGAAAAACTGGATGCCGAATCCCTTTCGGAAAACTATTACCTCTGGCACGCCACGCGAGGCGAACTTGCTCGCCAAACCGGCGACCTCAGCAAAGCAAAAGCCTCCCTCCAACAAGCGTGGAAACTCGCCCCCACCAACACCGAAAAAGAACTGATCTGCAGAAAAATCGACGCCATCGAAAGGAATGTGGAGTTTTGATCCAAGTAGAACGGGCGTGCTGATATCGATTCTGGTTCGTCTTGGGTCAAGCCGAACAGGACGGCAACTTGCAATATCCTGTTGACGCATGCCGACACCGTGATGCGCGGCATCATCTCGCCCGGCAAGATTCTTCCATTGGTGGGATTGGATGAAGGCAACAAGGTCGGCCATGCTTACTGAATGATTCAATTTTCTGAAACATTCCCGCAAAAAACTCGTGGTTCCCTGACGATTTTCGTGAATTTGGGAAGTGCCCGGAATTTTCGAGTGACATTTCTGATTTTGTCCGGCCCAGAGAGATTGTGAGTTGTGCGACTGTCATGATTCGGTCGGTGGATACGGAATTGGCTGGAAATGTGCAGCCGGCGAACAACAAAGCATAATACAATGGTCCTTGTCGGCTTCGCCGTTTTTGAGTCGCGAAGCGATGGCAATTTCTTTTGTTCCCAAAATCACTTCGCGAGCTTGACAATGAGCCATGGTTCATCGGCAGCTTTGAGATTGCTGGAGCAGGCACGCTGCGGTGATGCTGACAGCCTGGGTTTGTTGCTGCGAAAATATTTTCGATACCTCAATAGCCTTTCACGCGGACATATCGACGAACGAATCCGGATGCGGGTCAGTGCGTCGGACGTAGTGCAGGAAACGCTGCTGGAAGCCCATCGGGATTTTCAGAATTTTGTCGGAACTTCGATCGAGGAATTCACGGGTTGGTTGCGAAAGATACTGTTCAGCAACCTGGCGAGTGCCATCGAGTGTCATGTACTTGCCGCGAAACGGGACGTGCGGAAACAACATTCGCTGGATGAAAAA
>JAYVKA010000604.1:0-24790 GCA_043768885.1 Planctomycetota bacterium | reverse complement strand
CGTTTGGAAAGTCCGACCAGCCTCCGCAGCACTTCCAGTTCGTGCTCGAGCGCGATTTGCGCGTGCTGGGCCTTTTGGTGTGCCGCAACGGTCAGCGGTTTGGAACCGGTATCGACGTGCATTTTTTTTGCCAGCGAATGAATCCGCATCGTGAGTTTGGCCAGCAGCGGTCGATGTTGTTCGGGCCAGATTCCTTCGATCGATAACAGGTACAAAATGGCCACGATTGACCGGAGCTGGTTGCAGTTCAAATTCTGATGTTTGTCTTCCAGGACATCGCGCAGGCTGAGCAACAGGCCCGAACGCTCGAAGAGGGTCTCGTACCAGTGAGTCGCTTTGGGGTGCGACCAGGGTGCGAGGTCTGATTCATTTTCCATCGCCGAGTTTCCCAAAACGGTTTAGCGCCATTCGCCATGGCAGTTGGAGCACGATTGGTCGATCTGGTTGGTTGCAGCCTGGGCGGCCGCGAGGTTGGGCGTCTTGACGGACTGAACCAGCGACGTTGCCGCGGTTTCCATCGATTTGGCCAGTGCGACATAGCCCTGGTCGTCGGCCAGGTTCATTCCGGGCTGGGCAAGAACACGGGCCATGGCGGCAATCAGGCTGGCCCGGTTCAGGTTTTCTTCGACTTCATCGTTGAACGAGGATTCGTTGGCGGTCGATTGTTTGATTTCATCGAAGAGTGCGTTGATCCGGTTCATCATCACTGTTCGGTCAGCGGTTTCTTCCCAGGCGACTGCATCGACCGCTTTTTCCGGCCCGCCGAAATTGCCGCCTCGCACAAGGTCGGTCAGACACTGGCGGATTTGCACTGAGTAGCGGAATGAATTGTCACCTGGTGATCGCGCATTGATTGCGGCACGGTTGGCACCGGCGACGACTTCGCCCGCAACGTCTTTCCAGCGGACGTCAGCGTCGTATTGCTGGATGACGGCAAACCAGGTGGCCAGCATGATGAACGAGTGTTGAACATCTTTGTATCCGGTGTTGAATCGGACCGGCGTGGTAATTTGTGTTTCGAGGTCGATCTGAATTCGTTTGATTTCGTTTTCCAGGACGTCCCTGCCGATTAAGGAACTCCAGGCTCCATTGGCGGGAGCGACTTCGGTTGCGGCCGCGGTGGCCTGCATGCCGGGTTGTGCGGCGATGGTTGTGGCCGGATCGGGCCGGTCGCCAACGAGGCCTTGTTCAAAAAGGTTTGAAAAAAATACGCCATCCCAGTCCCGTTCGGAATAGACTGGCCGGGCCGCCCGTTTGACCGGGCGAGGTTTAACTTCATCCTGTTGAAGCGAAACCGTGGCCGCTCCGGCGCAGAAGCAGGTCAGGTAAACTATTAGCGGCAATTTCATCAGGTTGGCAATCGGTTGGACGATAGTCGAAAACGGGAAACAGGATTCCACTTCGTCGATTATCGGCAAAAACCGCCGCAGTTGCAATTCACGGCCTGAACCAGGGAATGGAACTGCTGTAAGAGAGTACGATAGTAAGGGGCCGGTGCTTTGTGGCGGCTTGGACTTGGGGTAGCGTGTAGTCGATCTTGCCAAAGATCCCCGTACGGAAGGATCTTTGGCAAGATCCACTACGGCAAGATCAAACGGTCGCATTGGATTTGTGATGTTCTTGAGTCAGAGCGTGCAGAGTTAGCTGGACGAATGGATCGAAGAAGACTAATTTCCGGGGGTGTTGCGGGGGATGTGCTGAAAAAGGTGCTGGACCCCAATAATGAATTGCAGGCCGAACTCGGGGCTGTTGCTGGTGCTTTGAAATCTCCCGTGGGCGGTCTTCAGCATTTTTCTTTTCGGGCGATGGCCTGTGATGTCCAGTTCTTTTTCCCCCTTGACCGGTATCAGGCAGCACCCGAAGTCGCGATGCGGTGTATGGAGCTGGTAGAACAACTTGAGAATTCCATCTCGATTTATCGGCCGGGGAGCGACATTTGCCGGATCAACCAGTTGGCGCTCCAACGAGCAGTTCCGGTCGGTGGGTTTGTCGGGGAACTGGTTCCGTTAGCACTGGAGTGGCATGCCAAGACTGACGGGGCATTCGATTGTACGCTGGGGCCGCTTTCACGGTTGTGGGGTTTTCGAAATCGACAACCACGATTGCCTGATTCAGAAGAAGTTGCGAGGACGCTAAAGGACGTTGGAAGCCGGTTCTTGGAATGGGATTCTGCGGAGAGAACTTTGCGGATCACAAACCCGAATTCCGAAGTAGATTTCAATGGAATCGGAAAAGGCTTTGTGATTGGCAAGATTGCCGAATCTTTGCGTGCAAAACAAATTGGCGACTGGATGATTCATGCCGGACAAAGCAGTGTGATGGCGCTTGGAAACGAGGTTTTGGAATCGAATGGATGGACGGTCGGAGTCAGTCACCCGCTGGTGCCCCGAACGAGGATCGCCGAAATTGTTTTGCGAGACCAGTCGTTGGGAACCAGTGGTTCGGCGCGTCAGGCATTTGTATCGGAAGGCAAGCGGTACGGACATGTGCTTGATCCACGAACAGGTTGGCCAGCAACGCATTGGGTCAGCATGACTGTGGTTCACGATAGCCCAATAGCCTGCGATGTACTATCGACGGCATTGTTTGTGATGAGCCCCGTAGAGGTAGACCAGTTTGCAGCGAAGAATTCTGAGGCGAAAATATTTGGCGTCCGGGTTGTTGAAGATTCGGAGAGCATCGAATTGGTCTCGCGAAACTTCGCTGCTGGCGAGTTGACAATTTCAAGTTGAACGAAAGTGGCATCGAGCCAATGTCCCGCAATCCCCCTGCCAGATTTGAAATTCCGAATTGGCCGGTTGCACCCGCCCGATTGGCTGAGACGATGCAGTCAATGCTGACGGATGGGTCGTGGGGGAAATACGAGGGGCAATGGACGAGCCGGTTGCAAAGCGATTTGGCCGCGTACCTCGGCCGGCAGCACGTTCACTTGTGTTGCAGCGGGACGATTGCGACGGAAATTGCACTTCATGGATTGGGTGTTCGGCCAGGGCAGTTCGTGGCCTTGGCCGGGTATGATTTTCCCGGAAATTTTCGGGCGATCGAATCGGTGGGGTGCATTCCGGTTCTGGTCGATGTGCTGCCAGATGGTTGGGTCATGTCTCCCGAATCGCTGGACGCGGCATTGAAAGAAGATGTTGTTGCCATCGTCGTTTCGCATTTGCATGGGCAGCTGGCTGACATGCCGAAGATAATGGAAATTGCTTCGGCAAAAGACATTCCGGTCATTGAAGATTGCTGTCAGGTTCCGGGTGCATTGATTGGCGGGTGGCGAGTCGGGACGTTTGGTGACGTGGCGACATTCAGCTTTGGCGGGAGCAAGCTTCTGACAGGAGGGCGCGGCGGGGCAAGCGTTACGGACGATGAAGCTGTTTCTCAACGGATGCGGGTATTTACGGATCGAGGCAATGACGCTTTTCCGCTCAGCCAACTCCAGGCGGCTTGTGTTGTTTGCATGCTGGAGGAACTTGACGTGCTGAATCAGAAACGTGGTGCGGCGGTCGAGTTTGTTTTCGATCAATTGAGGGAGTCGGCGTTGCCGGTTGGGGTGCCCGCAAAAGATAGCATCCAATCAAGTGCGTGGTACAAAGTGCCTTTTCTGATGAGCGATCACCTGTTGGAACAGTCGCCGCGATCCAGTTGGATGGAACGATTTCAGTCGGCGGGAATCCCGCTGGATGAAGGCTTTCGGGGATTCCACTTGCGTTCAACACGGCGATGCAAAAAGCCGGTCGATTTGAGTAATTCGAAACCGGCAGCCGAACGAACTCTACTGCTACATCATCCGGCGATGTTGATGGATCGAGTCGGACTGGAAGTGATGACGGCTGCAATTATTCAGGCGGTCACGATTTGATCCAGCCACGTTCACGTACCCACTCAATGGTTTGTTCCAGGGCCTCGTCAATTGGGCGGGCTTTGTAGCCGAGTTCCTGTTCGGCTTTTGCCGATGAATAGTAATGATAGAGCTGGCCCATTCTGGCGGCGGCGGAATTTAGTGAGCCTTCGCTGCCCCGTAGTTTGCCCCACAGGTCGCCGACGTATCCACCGGTCATGGCCAGCCAGGTTGGCAAGCGGATTTTCGGATGGCGAACACCGACCGAATTGGCCATCTGCGACCAAAAATCGAAATAGCTCAAGTTGGTTCCGCCAAGAATGTAACTTTCGCCGCTGCGTCCCTTTTCGGCCGCCAACAGAATTCCACCGACCACGTCCCGCACGTCCACCACATTGGTACCTCCACCAGGTGCGAAGGGCGGTCCATTTCGGGCGATGGCAATCAACATTTCTGCCGAACTGGGTCGCCAATCCCATCGTCCAAGTATGAAACCAGGTTGAACGATCACAACGTCGAGGCCAGAAGGAAGCAATTCAAGGACAGCTTCCTCGGCCTCCCGTTTCGTGACCGGGTAGCAAAAATCCGGACAGCGTGGTTCGCGATCGTTTTCCGAGTGAACAATCGGAGTCTTTGTGCAGGCAAGCGTATCGACTGTGCTGACCAGAATCATCCGGGCCGAACGCTCGAGGCAAATTTCGGCCAGCCGTCGGGTCGCATCCACATTGATCCGTCTGGCCTCGTCAACTCGCGTCCAGCCGATATTGATCATCGCTGCCGAATGGATACACAAGTCGAATTTGGGAAACAAACCGGGCTGAAGCGATTCAGGATTGGACAGGTCTGCCTGAACGGGCAAAAAATCGAGTCCTTGCAGGGACTCCGGGGTGGTCTGATGCCGAATCGCCGCCACGACAGTTGTTTGTCGGCGGTTCAGTTCTCGCAGAATGTTGTTGCCCAGGAATCCGGTCGCACCGGTTAACAGTACATTCATCAGTCAAAAAAGCTGCATTTCACTGCAAGTTGGAGGAGGATGGATTGACCCAAAGGGATGTATTCGTGAACATGTCGCGTTCAGGAATTTGCGAAGAATCACCTGCAAGCAATACAAGTTTATCCAGTTGCAGCCCGAAATGAATCAGTCGGCAATCAAAGTTGTTCCAGTCAAAACCCGGACAGACCAAAAGGATTTTGTCCGTTTTGCCTGGGCACATTATGCCGGTGATCCCCATTGGGTTCCACCGCTGATTTCGAATCAGCGAGAACTGTTGAACTATAGGCATCATCCGTTTTACGACAACGCCGAAATCCAGACATTTTTGGCCTGGCGTGGTCAGCAGATCGTGGGACGAATCGCAGCGATCATCGATCACGGGCACAACGAGGCTCATGGTGAAAAACGGGGAATGTGGGGATTCTTTGAGTCGATCGACGACACCGAGGTTTCGCGGGCCCTGTTCTCGGCTGTTCAGCAATGGCATGCGGACAAAGGGATCACGTTGATGCGAGGGCCGTTAAATCCGGCCATGAATCACGAATGTGGATTGCTGGTTGAAGGCTTCCATTCGCGACCCACTTTCATGATGACTTACAACAAGCCGTACTACGAAAAGCTGGTCCTGGATTTCGGGTTTTTCAAGTCACAAAACCTGTACGCATTCTTGGGTCGGGTCGACATGGTGGACTCGCTGGATCCAAAACTGGGGCGGATCGCCGACCAGGCCAAGGAGCGTTTTGGAGTTACGGTTCGCGGCACCGACAAGAAACGGCTGGCTGCCGATGTCGAAGAGTTTCTGCGGATTTACAACCTTGCACTCCCCGGAACCTGGGGATTTGTTCCGATGTCCAGTGCCGAGGCAAAACACACTGCTAAGGGACTGAAGCTGTTGATCGTGCCCAACCTGGTTCGAATCGCCGAGTTCGAGGGACGTGTGATTGGAATTCAGTTTGCCATGCTGGATTTCAACCCGGTGATCAAGGCGATCGACGGGCGACTGTTCCCATTTGGTTTTTTGCGATTGTTGTACGGTCGCAAGAAACTGAAAAAGGTCCGAATGATCAGCACCAACGTCGTGCCTGAGTTCCAGCGCTGGGGCATTGCAATGGTATTGATGAAAAGCCTGACCCTGGAGCTTCTGGATTGGGGATTTGAGGAAGGCGAGTTCAGCTGGGTTCTCGAATCCAATTTGCTTTCGCGTCAGACGCTGGAACGCGGCGGGGCGATACTGGACAAAACTTACCGGATTTACGACTGGTCTCCCGCGTAGCCAGGGACCAGTCCAACCGCTTACAATCACTATGTCTCCCTGCTTCGGTTGGGGCCCCGTATCCCGACATTTTTAGCCCATGCCCAAGCCAACCGACATCTTGATAACCGGCCTGGGCGTCGTTTCTCCGATTGGCGTGGGTGTCGATGAATACTGGAAATCCCTGGCAGCAGGTCGCAGCGGGATTTCGTGGCGGGACGGTTTTGAAAACGACCCCTCGCCGGTCTCCGTGGGAGGAGTGATCCGGGATTTTGATGGACGGCAGCACATCAAGCCTCGCAAGGCGATCAAGGTAATGTGCCAGGAGATTCAGTTCGGGCACGCTGCCGCAACGATGGCGGTTGAGAATGCCGGGATAATCCTCGAGGCGGTAGATCTCGAACGATTTTCAGTAATCTACGGAGGCGAGACGTTTCAGGCTGACCCGGTCGAAGTCGCCTCGGCGATTGGGGCTTGTACCCACAATGGCAAATTTGAGTTTGCGGAATGGGGTGAGCGGTCGATGAGGGAGATTCAACCGCTTTGGATGCTGAAGTATTTGCCGAACATGGTTGCCAGCCATATCAGTATCGCACTCGGCGCGACTGGCCCGAATAACACGATTTGCCAGGACGAAGTTTCATCGGCACTCGCGACAATCGAAGCGGCTTCGGTGATGGAGCGTGGCTGGGCAGATATTGCAATCGCCGGTGGGACTGGATCATGGGTCCAGATGAATTGCCAGGCCGGTCGCGGGTATCAGCGGTTGAGTCACGGTTTTTCGGGGCCCGACTCGGCTTCCCGGCCGTTTCACCCGGATCGAAACGGGTATGTCTGTGGCGAAGGAGCAGGCGCAATAGTTTTGGAGACGCGTTCATCAGCCGAAAGCCGAAACGCAACGGTTGCCGGACGATTGGCGGGTTGGTCACGTGGATTTTGTACTCGGCCGACAGAAGAATCTGCCATGACCGATTCCATTGTCCGTGTCGCTTCGGAGGCGATGAAGCGGGCAGGCGTATCAGCGAGTGAGTTGAGTCATATCAACGCGAACGGTTCCGGCGGAGTTTTCGAGGACAAATGCGAAGCGGCTGCAATCAGGAATTTGGCTCGCGATGCCAATGTTGTCGCGGTCAAGACCTGGACAGGCAATACAGGCTCGGGAACTTCGACGGTTGAATTGATCGCAAGCGTTTTGGCATTGCAAAACAAAGCGGTTCCTCCCGGTTTCGTTTCAGGTGATCTTTGCAACTGGAATGGACAACTTCCGAGACCGCTGGTTACTGATGAGCGAAATGCCGCACTGAAAATTTCTTTTTGTCCGTCCGGCCAAGTCGTGGCACTGGTCGTCACGCGGGCTTGTACTACCACAATGTCACCGGTGGAATTGTCCAGGAATAGTTCCATGTCGAAATAATCGAGCGAACCGGTTTTCTACAACCAGCCGTTGACGGCCAACCACAAGACTACTGCCAGAATTGCCAAGCCGGCGATGATCGAAATCATGTTGACCAGGATTCGGTGTCGCAATGCGGCGTTGCGGGGACGGCTGGCAAGATGCACTTCGGTGCCCCCTTCGGTAACGCGAACCGAACGATTACTGACCCGCTGAAATCCTCCCTTTCCGTCGGGAAGCAATACGAATGCCCCGTCCCGGCCGACGTTTCGATCCCGTTTCAACTCAATCGCCATCGAATTTCGCCGTTGCGGCGGCAATAACGGGCTGGACCGGGCTGGCCCGAGCGAAGATCCGCTTCGGCGCGGCGGCAGTAGCGTGGAAATCGTCGCCTTTGGTACCGTTGAACCGTTGCTGGATGTTGTGACAGCGCAAGACGCACAAACGGTGTCATCCAATTCGGACGGCTCCACGATTGGCTGGCCGCAGCTGGTACAAGTGGGATTTTCGGATGACATGAGCTGCTGGTGTTCAATTGAGCCGGTTGGTTGATTCGATTCTACCCTGGGAGGTTGAATCTGCCCCCATCGATTGTTTGGAAACTGCAACTTTCATCAGCCGCAGTGCACTAGCACCTGGTTTTTGTCGGACGAATGCGGGAACCGGACGCGATCGCCTTGCGGCTGGTCGTTGCATCTGATTTTCAAATCTTCAGTGCAATCGGCGGCATTATCCCGTCGTATTGAAATAGCGGTCCCCGGCGTCGCCCAGACCTGGCACAATAAAATTCTGTTCGTTCAGGCAGCGGTCGATCGAGCAGGTCAGGATGGTCACGTCGGGGTAGGCTTCCGACAGTCGCTGAATTCCTTCCGGTGCCGCGATAATCGAAAGCATTTTGATGTTGCGGACTCCCCATTCCTGAAGAGTCTCACAAGCGGCCATCGCCGATCCACCTGTCGCCAACATCGGGTCGAGCACATAGGCGATATCGACCGGGCTGCCTGGCGGAAGTTTGTCGTAGTACCGAACCGGCTTGGCGGTTTTTTCATCGCGATACAGACCGAGGTGCCAGACTTCGGCCGTCGGGATCATTCGCATCATCGCATCAACCATGCCGACTCCTGCACGCAAAATCGGAACCATGCCGATACGGTTCAGCAACGTCTTGCCGACCATTTTCTGAATCGGAGTTTCGATCGGCTGGTCAGTCAGCAAAAGGTCTTTGGTCGCTTCGTATGCGACGAGCGAACTCAATCGGTCAACCGTGTTGCGAAACAAACTGGGCCCGGACGACTTGTCTCGCAGAACGGTCAAATGGTGGGCGACCAAAGGGTGCTCGATGACTATCGGACGATTCATGAAATTGGTGGCGCTGCGGGGTGGAATGGAAGAACTGTTCGATCAATAATAGTTTTCCTCAAGTCAGGTCGCCAGCCAGGCTCAATCGGTGGATCGTTGGGCTTTTCGCGAGATCCAACCAAGCCATGCAAAAGCGGCGACGACAGGAATCAAACCTGCGGCAATCATTCCGATCACGATCCAGCCATTGTCGATGGCCAAATAGCCCAGGACAGACCAGGCGAGTGCCAAAACCAGATTGGCAATCATCACCGGAATCAGAAACTGGCTGAACTTCATCCGGTAATATCCCGCGGCGACAACGCTCGCTTCGCCCAGCAGTGGAAGCGGGCGACAAATGACCAGAATCCATGCCGATCCAAATCCATGGAAGTCTGATTTCGTCGAATGATTATCTTCCGGAATACACCTGGACAACCCATTTTTGCCCAGCCGGTATCCAGCGACCGAACCCAGCGTTAGCCCGAACCATCCTATCGCCGTTCCCAAAACCGGCCCAAAAATACTCCCGATGACGGCACAGACTACACTGTTTGGAACAGGCAACAAAATATCTGCGACCAGCAACGCGATTGCGATCAGGCCAGCGGATACTGAATGACTTTGAAGCCACCCGCCAGTCAAGAACTGCTCGAGCTGTGGCTCCAGCCACCAGCCAAACAGCAAAAAAAGCAATGCGAGTACGAACAAAATGATCGCAATCGTTCGAAGCGAATGGGAGAATGTTTTTTCGGTCATGCTCTGGATTTGGCAGCCGGTATTGATTTGTCAGCCAACCGGATGCGATTTGTGGAAGCACTAGAGGCTATCATTTCGGATTGAATTGAACAGCGGTTCGAAATGGTTTTCGGGTTGGGCTCGGGTTTTTTGGGGAATTCAATTCGCAAATGATAACTGGACAATCCAGTTCGTGTATTGCCATATGGCTCGCGATCGCGATGGTTGCGGGGTGCAGCCGTCAAAAGCCGCTGGAGCAGGCCGTCGTGACAGGCCCTTCGATGGGGAGCAGTTTTCCTGGTGAACATCGCAAAGCAACTTGTCCAAATTGCAACTACCCAATTATTTGCGATGCCGCCCGCGGGCCGAATTCGGGCAAGGCGTTTTGCCCGATGTGTGGCGGGATGGAGTTGGATTGGCGATCGATGCCCCAATTCCCTGGTGCGCACTGCGAAATTGAAACAGGCGGACGGAAGCCGGAACGATGGGACGTTGTGGCGATTGAACTGCCAACCTCTGAACACGGTCAGCGATTTGGCATCAAGCGGGTCATCGGATTGCCTGGCGAACGACTCTCGCTTCGGGACGGAAACCTGATAATCAATGGATCGATAGTCCGGAAAACGATTCGGGAACAACGGCTGCTTTGGCAACCGGTTTTTGATGCCAAGTACGTTTCGGACAATTCGACGGTGCTGATTCGATTTGTTCCTGGCGCGAATGACAAAGTAGTTGGCAATGGTTCGTGGAGAAGTTCCGGCTCCCAATTGGTCTTCGTTGCGGACCCGGATTCCAAAGAATGGCGTGAACTGGTTTACAGGCATCGCCCGGCATTTCCGCTGGCCGTGCCCGTGGATACGGAATCCAATTGCCTGATTCGGGATCATTACAGCTACAACCAGGGAGTCTCATCGACGATGCTGCCCGTGACTGATTTGGCAGTTGAAATGTTTGTCGATGGCGAAGCCGGGTCCGAGCTTGAACTGGTTTTCAATATCCGCAATTGGTTTCAGGTAACGGTCGGACTGCGAATGGAATCGGACAATAAAATTTCGCTTTCAGCTGGCGATTTGGCTTCCGAAAGGATTTCGGTCTCCAGTCCCGGGAAAAAATTGCCGGTGCTTGTCTCGGTCATTGATCGATGTTGCGTTGTGCAAATTAGCGACAGAACAGTTTTCGAGTTGCCTTATTCGAAATTCCTGAATGGTGAAGACCTTAAAACAGGTGAGCCACCGATCCCCTTGCCTCAATTGGTGATTCGTGCCAGGGGAAAGCCTGTTGAAATCGACGACCTGCGAATTTGGCGGGACACGATGCTGGTTTGGGCGGATCCTTTTGATGGTCCATTTGATGCGGGCCGTGAAGTTTCGATTCCGGCGGGGAACTACTTTCTGATTGGTGACAATTTGCCAATATCACGAGACAGCCGAAACTGGGCCAATGTTTTTGTTCCGGAAGCGAATCTCCTGGGGTTGGTGAAAAAGCCCGATTGATCCGCCAATTCGCAGTGGATTGGGCCGCTTTGATCGGCGTATGAGTCGATTCCGTTTCCCTCTATAATCGGGGGCCACTCAAATCGTTCAACCTGTCGGGAAATTCGTCTGTGAGCAAGTCTGCTGTTGTACCCCAAAAACGTGTCGTCGCGCTGATTCCCCAGGTCTTCGGTTCGGTAGGCCCCCTATATGCTTTTTTTGCAGATCGGGGCGTTCGAGAAACAATCGAATCGATCGTGGTTGCAGTCCTGTTGGCGTTGCTGTTTCGGGGCTTTGAAGGCGAAGCCTTTATGATTCCTACCGGATCGATGGCTCCCGGGTTGCGAGGCCATCATGTCGATCAATGGTGCGACAAGTGTGGAGTCGAGTATCAGACCGGAGCAACATTTGAAAACAATCTGACTCCGGTTGACAAAAAAGTCCGTGTCATCCGAACGTATTGTCCGATTTGCGGAACGAGCACGATTTTGACTCCGGTCCAGGAACGGGATCATGTGGCCAATCAGGGAGACCGGATTCTGGTCAACAAGTACGTTTATGATTTTGCAGAACCTGACAGGTTTGACGTCATTGTTTTCAAGAACCCGAACAATGGCAAACAGAACCTGATCAAGCGTCTGGTCGGATTGCCTGGCGAGAATATCGTGATCAGCCGGGGAGATGTTTACGTCGTCGATGAGAAGGGCGGAAACCGGAAAATCGTCCGCAAACCTGCCGACAAACAGCTGGCAATGCTTCAGTTGGTTGACGATACGTCGTACCGGGCCAAAGAGATGGTCGATGCCGGATGGCCCGAGAAATGGAACGCGCTTGGCACCAGCGACTGGGATATTGACCGGCAATCCAACAAAACGGAGTTTCAATCTGATGGAGGCTCCAGCGATTCAATTGCATGGCTTCGTTTCAAAAACATTCTGCCCCGGTGGCCGGTCGTCGCGGACAAATTGAACGATGGCCGGATTGTACATCGAAGGGACGGAGATGACTGGGAAGCCAGTATCAGTAATCTGAAAGTACCAGCGGATATCCAGAATTCCGTTGGAGCCTTGATCGGTGACTATTGCTGTTACAACGATTACACTTTGGAACGAGACATTCTTGAAGACGAATTTCGCAACAGGACCAAGGAGTCGCCAAGCCCGGCGAACCATTGGGTTGGAGACCTGGCTGTTGAAGCGACGTTTGTTGCCGAGTCAGGAACGGGAAAAATCGTCTTGATGCTGGTCGAGGGCGGGGCGAGTTTCTTTTGCACCATCGATCCCGCTTCCGGAGCAGCGTCGTTTTCCTGCGATGCGCCGGATGTGCAGTTCGTTGCGGCTGGCGGCGGCCCGGTCGCGGCGCCTTCCAATGTTTCGACTGGAGTCCGCATGGGGGTTTCCAGCACGGTTACTTTTTGTAATTCGGACAACCAGCTGATCCTTTGGGTGAACGGCAAGCACATTGAAATTCCCGGCGCGACGTTTAACCGGCCTGAAACGTTTTACCCGCAATTCAATTCTTCGACGGATCCGCTCGACGCACAGCCTGTTGGTCTGGGCGTATCGGGTTTGAAAGTCTCGGTCAGCCGGCTGCGCGTGTTGCGAGATGTCTATTACACATCGCAACGTGGCGAGAACAGGGATATCAGGAATGAGACACGTGGTGGCAACTCCCGAAGTTTCGTTCATGACGAGATCCTGGCAATCCACGACGATCCTTCCAGCTGGAATTCCAGTTTGGGTAAGGAGTTGTTTGACGCATCCGTTCGGTCTGGCCCGCCGATGTTCATGATCCCCCAGGGGTGCTATTTTCCGATGGGCGACAACAGCCCGGAAAGCAAGGACGCCAGGATTTGGGAAGGTCCGAATTATTTCTCCAGGGAGCTTTTGATCGGACGGGCGATGCTGGTCTATTGGCCTCATGCGAGAAACCGGCCAATTCCGGTTATTACGCCGAACTTCAGCCAAATGAGACCCATTCAGTAAATTTCGGTTCAAGGATGACCAGAAATTCAAGGAGGCGGCAATGAGTATTCTTGTGGCAGATTCGCTGGTCAAGACCTACGGCCAACGTCGGGTCGTAGACGGCGTTTCGCTGTTCGTCGATTCAGGTGAAATCGTTGGACTGTTGGGTCCAAACGGGGCTGGCAAGACGACGACCTTTCGCATGATTTGTGGCTTGGCGAAGCCGGAAAGTGGTGAAGTCTTTTTGAACGAGGAGTCCGTCACCGATTGGCCGATGTATATCCGGGCCAAACGCGGCGGAATGGGCTATCTTCCACAGCAGTCCAGTGTGTTTGCAAAGTTGTCTGCCCAGGACAACTTGATCGGCATCATGCAGTTGCTGGGATTCTCCCGGCGGCAACAAAAAGCACGCTGCGAAGAATTGCTGGAACAGTTTCGAATTGCACATGTCCGGAAAACTGCAGCTGGTCGTTTGTCGGGAGGGGAGCGTCGGCGGCTGGAGATTGCGCGGTGCCTGATATCCGATCCGCAAATCATTATGCTTGACGAACCGTTTGCCGGAATTGATCCGGTTACCGTTCAGAATATCCAGATCATCATTCGCGATCTGGCGAACAACGGAATTGCGATTCTGATAACGGATCACGCGGCGCGGGAGATTTTGCAGATTACCGATCGAACCTATGTGGTCAACGAAGGTCAGATACTGTGCAGTGGCACGACGGACGAAATTGTTCAACATGATGACGTTCGGCGAAAGTATCTTGGCGAGATTGATGTCGGGCAACAGAAGCCCGGCAAACCGCACATGGCGGTCCAGCGGGAAGCGAAGGCTGAGCTGGTTTTTGAAAAGGAATCAGGTCGCAAACGTACGGATGTGGAATGAGCCCGACTCCGGAGGTTGTTTTTGAAACTGCGAACGAGGAGTCTTCCGGCGTGAACGGTGCGGACGACCAAATCGGGCTGGAAGAAAACAATACTGTTTCTGCTGGCCACGAAACGAAATCCTTGCCAGTTGTTTCCGCACTGGACAGCCAACTGGCTCCAGTCATGTTTGCTGCTTCCCTGCTGTTTCTTGCCAACCTCTCGGCGTTATTGCATTTGACCGATGGCAACCTGCAGAGTTGGTACGCCAGCGTATTTTTGAAAATGGGTGCCATTTTGCATTTGGCATTTGTTGCCGAGGGCCTTTTTCAGAAATTCCATGGCGGAAACATGAGGCGTTGGCATTGGTGGTCCATTTTGATTCCACCATTGCGCATGGGAGCACGCGATCACGGGACGGGCGAACATGTTTGGCTGCCTGGGATGGGTTGGCGGCTCGCAGGAAAAGAGTGTGAACGAAGCCTGGCAAAGTTTTTCAGCATGCCGTTAATGATTCTCGCGCTGATCGTATTGCCGTTGGTCGTGATTGAGTTGTGGTTTGTAGCGACTCTGGATGCCCACCCGGCCTGGAAGAAGTGGCTGGAATTGGCGTCGGGGCTAATCTGGATGGCGTTTGTAATCGAGTTCGTATTGATGGTTGGCGTGACGGCCAAAAAGGTCCGATACGTTCGAACCAACTGGGTTGATGTAATCATCGTTTTGTTGCCCTTCGTCCAGCTGGCCCAAAGTGCGCGTTTGGCCCGATTGATGCGGCTGAATCAGGTCGCCCGGACAGCCCGTGTTTACCGGGTTCGCGGGCTCATGGTGCGAATGTGGCGGGTCCTGGTTGCACTGGATCTGATCGAGAAGTTTGTTTGGCGGGACAAGCTGGCCTTGATTGAAAGCCTGGAAGAACAATTGGTTGAACAGGAACTTGTGGCCGACGAACTTCGGGACAGAATCGCAACCTTGAAACGATTGCACGCTTCGGAAGCATCAGAAGAATCCACCACCTGGTCAAATGATCGTGATTTCCGGTGACGCTCCGACGGCCACAACCCGACCAATTCTTGCTGCTTTTGGATGTCCAGCAATGACAAGTTCATCGACAATTTGTTGTGCTGATTCTTCCGGACATCCCAGCAGAATTCCACCGCAAGTCTGAGGGTCGAACAAGGCCAGGGCTATTGCCGGATCTTTTGTGGCTTTCCACCGGACGGGAAGCGAAAATTCTTCATTCCCGGGAGCAAGCGTACTTGCGACGCCCGACACCGCCTGTTCACCGAATCCGTCAAAACAGGGAATGAGTGCTTGTCCGATTTCGGCGCTGGCATGACTGGCGCGGAGCATTTCAGACAAGTGCCCTGCAAAACCGAATCCGGTGACGTCAGTCATTGCCGAAAGTTTGTGTCGTTGGGCAATTTCCAGTGCGATTGCGTTTCCAACGATCAAAGATCGCGCGAAATCGTGCCATCTCCGACCATCGACCCGGTTTTGCATCATCGCGGCAAGAATTGTGCCGGAACCAAGCGGTTTTGACAGGATCAAAGCATCGCCCGGCCTGAGGCCGGATTTTTTTTGAGGCGATGTGACTTGCCGACCGATGATCGTAAATCCGGTTGCCAGTCGCTCGCCTTCGATCGTATGTCCGCCGGCCATCGCGATGCCTGCTTTTTTCAATTCGTGAGCCGTTCCCGCCATTAGTTCGCGAAGCATTCGCAATTGTCCACGGGGATGCCCCTCGTTGATTTGAACGAGGGCAAGTGCCGCTGTTGGCTGGGCACCCATGACATACAGGTCACTAATGGCATTCAGGACCGAAATCCGGCCGGCCAGCCACGGGTCATCGACAGGGGAAGCAAAAAAGTCGGTGGAAACCGTGATGTCTTTTCCGTCCGTGTGAATAATCGCCGCGTCATCGGCTTTGGCGGCCTCGAAATCGACAACGCCCGAGTCGGTTGACCAATCGATTTCCTCGAGGGCCGCGTGCAGCAATTGCCCGCCGATTTTTCCACCGCAACCGAGGCATCGCATTTGCGACTGCTCCGAAACCGGATCGGCCTGTTTCATCGCAGATTCCAGCGAATAATCCTGGTACATCGCCATGAACTTTCGGTCGATGCGGTCCTTCAACCACCAGGCAAATCGCCCGCCAAACGAACGACCGCGAATTTGCCCAATTGCAGTTCCGTCTCCGACATTGATCAGCTTCATAAAATCCTGCTGCGGCACGTAGCTTTCGAGCGGCTTGCCTTCCACGATTTGATTTAGATTCTTCCAGAGGACGGGGCCCTGGCGAACTGCGAACACGCCAGCCTTGTCGGTCGGTGATTCGACCATTGATCCTGAATCACCAACGACAAAGATGCTGTCGTCGGCAACACTTTGCAAAGTTGACCTAGTCTTTGCAAATCCGCGGTTGTCAAGTTCCAGGCTGGTTCGTTCCATTTCGGATTTCGCAATTGCAGCCGTGGCCCAGACGACAATCTCCGCTTCGAGTTTTTTTCCGGATTCGGTAACGACTCCGCCAGCGTCTATGGCGGACACCCGTTCATTGGTGATCAGCCGAACTTCGGATTTCGCCAGAGCCCTTTCAATTCTGCGAATCGCCGAAGCGGTCATTCCCTTGCCGGGCTGTGATGAGGCAGTGAGAAGCGTAATGTCCAGTCCCGACGTGGCATTCAGGGCTTTGGGAAGTTGTTGATGATTCAGGACTTTATCATTGAATTTTGATTTTCGATTTGCCAGGCACAAGGCCGCTTCGATGCTGCCCAAACCACCGCCAACGATCAAACAGCGGACTTTGGCAGTATTGAGGGAACCCGCCTGGACAATTCGGCTCGAAAGGCGTTCCAGAAATGTTTGCATCGGTTTAATCGTGACCAATGAAGCCGTGTCGCGAACCTGCACGCCATCAAAAGAAGGTTGCGATCCGATCCCGATCGACAACCAGTCATATTCCAGGTCGGCCCGATCGGGAAACCGGATTCGCTTTTTCTTCCGATCGATCGCATCGAATTCGGAAACGACCAGCCGACAACCGGTGGAACGACATAGACGAACCAGATCGATTTCCATTTCGGCTGGAATATATTGTCCCGACAAAACTCCCGGCAACATCCCGGAATAGGTGGCAATCGGGTGATCCGAAATGCAAACCAGCTGGCAGTTGGGGATCGGCCGCATCTTCCACATTCGTACGATGTGGGCGTTGGTGTGCCCGATGCCGATAAGGACGATCTGGTTTTTGGCAAGCCGGGTTTGCATTATCGGGTACGATTGGTCCTGGGAAAGCCGATGTGTAATTGATGGTCGAGCGTGTTAGGATATCCCAAAACAAGGGTGCTGTATTCAGGGTAATCAATGATCCAGTTGTCAGGATCGCAAGTGTCCGAAAACGGGGGATCGCAATCAGCCTTGAATGTGGGATTGGGTGGTCTGTCGGGCGACCGTTTCTGGCTGGAAGTCGCGGCCTGTTTCCTGGTTTGCGTCTCTTTTGCAGCGGTTGCCGCACCGGATATCAATGAATCGCACTATCTGACCAAAGCCCGACACTTTTGGAATCCAGATTCTTGTCCACGTGACCTGTTCCTTCAATCAACAGATGCCCAGTGGGTTTTCTTTTTTGGGACTGGCTGGGTCACGCGATTCGTTTCGATCGCAGCCTTGGCCTGGATTGGACGAGTCGTTTCGTGGATGTTGTTTTCGGCGTCGTTTGTTTTTATGGCTCGCGGTGTTCGGGTCCATGGTATTTTGGTTCCGGCGGTTCTGGGGATGATGCTGGTTTTGATTCGCCAGGGCAACCTGGCTGGCGAGTGGATCGTCGGGGGCTTTGAGGCCAAGACGGTTGCCTGGCCGCTCGTGTTGTTTGCGATTGGGTATGCGAGCCGCGGGCGTTGGTCGTTGGCATGGTGCCTGGGCGGAATCGCGGCCGCAATTCATTTTGTCGTTGGATGGTGGGCGATCGTATGCCTGGCAATTTGCAGACTGATTCTTTTCAGCCTGGAAGATCCGTCAAAAGCAACCCGGATGAAAATCACCCATCTTCCCGGATTGTTCGGTTCACTGGTTATGGGCAAACAGCCAGTCGACAGAATGAGATGGCGGCTGTGTGGAGTGATTGCATTTTCGCTTGCGGGATTGATGGCGGGCGCGTTTCCGATGTTGCTGGATGGGGCAGGCGTTTCACACGAAGACTCGGTTTCAGCTGCCCGAATTCAGGTGCTTCAGCGCTTGCCGCACCATTTGTTTTTTGGAAACTTTCCGGCAAGTCGGATCGCTTCGTTCAGTATTTTGGTACTCGTTTGGTGGTTCATGTTTGCTCGTGTCGCGAAGAATTCTGCATTGCGAACGATCGGCATGCTGGCTCTGGTTACGCTTGTCCTGGATTTTTGCGGGCTAGTGCTGGGCGGAATCGCGGAGGGAGACGGGTTTTGGGCTGAATTTTCGCTCGGTTTTTTGCGGTTGTACTGGTTTCGAATGGCTGATGTGATTTTGCCGTTATCGGTTGCGCTGATGTGTGGGCAGCTGTTGGCGACATGGTGGCATTCGGGCAGCCGCATTCATCCTCGAATCGCCTGGGCCGTCGTTTGTTTGTTGTTGGTCGCGATTGGAGTCGAAGGTGCATCCAAATTTGGTTTCCGTGTTCCGCCCGCTGATGCGGTGGGAATCGCGGGTGCGGAGATCGATCCGCGTCGAGCCGCAGAAACGACCAGGAATTGGCGACGTGTTTGTGATTGGTGCCGCGCCAATACAACAGAAAATTCGTTGTTCCTGACGCCATACAGTCAACAGACTTTTCACTGGCATTCAGAACGCGCCGATTGGTTCAGTTGGAAACATGCGCCCCAGAATGCGATCGGGTTGATCGAATGGAGCCGGCGCAGGGAGTTGTTGTTGAATCTGCAAAACCGGTTCGGGGCAGAACTGCCGGGCTGGCCAGATGGGGTGTTGAAATGGCTGATCGAACAGGAACGAATTGATTACGTGATCGTTCTCCAGCGGGAAATCGACCGTAGCGGCGTGCCCAATGGAATGAAACTGGTTTACCCTGAAGCCAGTTCGATGAAAAAAACGTTTTGCGTTCTGAAACCAACTCTTGCCGAATCGGTTTCCGATTGAATTCCTGTTTTTCCTCGCGACTCCAGACTTAAGGATCGCGGATGCTGCTGTCGAATGCACGCCAAATTGGGTACAGAAAGAACTCGATAACTCGTCTGCGTCCCACCTTGATTTCGCACTCGGCAACGCTGTCCGGGATCAGGCGAAAATCTTTGGAAACGTTTTTGAGCGCGTTGGGATTGTCGATCGCCACGGTGGCCCGATAATAGGGCGGCTGAGGCTGTCCGCCCTCGGTCTGTTTTTCTTCGGTCCCCTCACTAATCGTCGTAATTTTGCCTTCCAAATATCCATGCTTCTGATAAGGAAAAGCCGCCAGTTTGATGGTGACCTTGTCTCCGATTTTCACGCGTCCCCGGTCACGGCCAGGAATTTCCATTTCCACTTCCAGTTTCGCACCCAGCGGCGCAAGTTTGAAAAGGGCTTCGCCTTCCTTGACGACGGACCCCAAGGTTCGTTCCGCCGCCTCCAAAACGTAGTATTCGGAAAACTCGGCGTCTTCTGGAACGGGAATTCTGGTGTATTCTCGTGTTTTGTTGGCCTTGTTCAGGTCTTCGCGGAGCGATGCGAGTTCGTCGTACGATTCTGTCAGCTTTCCGGCGAGTTCAGCACGCCAACCCGCTTCGAATGCTGCCCTTTGTTTGGCAATAACATTCAGCTGCGCTTCCAGCTCGACATATTTGCTTTTGGAAACGAGAATTTTTGATTCTTCCGCCTTTACCTGTTGCTCGCTACTTAGTTTTTTTAGTTCGGTTTCGGACCCCTGTTGCCATAGAACAATCGTTCTGTCGCGAACGACAATGTAGATGTCCCTAAGTTCCTCGTTAGCAGCCAATTCAACAAGGTTGCTTGTTTTTTGGGACTCTATTTTCGCGACTTCAGATTCAAACTCCTCAATTTTGGAATGGAATTGTTTGTTGCGTTCTTCAAAAAACGAAAATTGAACCAGCCAGCCTGGGGCGGTTTCGTGTCCGGTCAAATCGAACGGGCGTCCGGAGCGTTCGGATTCGAGCCTGGCGATAGCCGATTGAACACCATCGATTTTGACCTCTAGTTGGCGAACATCTGCGTCGGAAAATGTTGGATCCAAAGTGGCCAGCGTGTCGCCGGGGCGTACGATTTGTCCAAATCGCGCGATCATCGATTCGATGGGGGCCGCGGCTGCGCCCTGGATAATTCGGACGGGCGCGATCGAGACGACTTTGCCGGGTGCACGAACAATTTGATCAACTTTGGCCCAATAGCTCCACCAAACGACGGTTGCCAGGAACAGAACGACAACGTACAAGGTCCAGCGCGCACCGCCAGGGACCGACCGCTGTTCGATCTCGACGGCGTCAGGCTGGAATTCGGTGATTACAGACCTCATGCGCAAACTGCGAGAACGCAATTCATTCTGCATCTGTTCACGCTGCCGGCTGCGCTGTTCGCGGGCCGATGGCTCTAGTGTTTTCCGACTTGTTGGTGCCATAATTCGCGGTAGACCTTGCTGGTTTCGAGCAGTTTCGCGTGGCTTCCCATCGCCTCGATCTGCCCACGTTCAATAACAATGATTGCGTCGCTGCCTGCCAGAGTTGTCAGGCGGTGAGAAACCATGATAACTGTTCTGCCCTTGGCGATCCGTTTCAGGTTGCGCTGTACGATGGCTTCGCTTTCCGGATCGAGAGCGCTGGTCGCCTCGTCAAATACGAGGATGCGGGGGTCGGTCAACAACGCACGGGCGATGGCCAATCGCTGTTTTTGGCCACCGGAAAGGTTGGAACCGTTTTCTTCCAGGATCGTGTCGTAGGACTGGGGCAGGCGTTCGATAAACTCGTCGGCACCAGCCATTTTCGCGGCATAGACCACTTCCTGGAAAGTGGCGTTGGACCGCGCCATCGCAATGTTTTCCCGAACCGATCCGCGGAACAGAAAATTGTCCTGCAACACGACTCCGATATTCTGACGGAGATGTGAAATGTCCAGCTCGCGAATGTCCAATCCGTCAATTCGAAGGATGCCCGATTGAGCCTGATGCATGCCCTGAAGCAAACGCGTGACCGTCGTTTTTCCGCTTCCGCTTCGGCCAACGACGCCGATGACCTGTCCGGATTTGATTTTGAATGAAACCCGGTCCAATGCAGGCGGCGCGGTTGGAATATAGGTGAAAGAAATATTTTCGAATTCGACATTGCCATCTACGATTGGGCGAAGTCCATGTCCGATGCCCGATTCGGCCGGGCGATTCATCACGGTACCGAGCATGCGGACGCTCAACGCGGTCTCCTGCCAGGTGTGGACGAGCGACACGAGTTGAACCAGCGGGCCTGTCACACGCCCGGAAATCATCTGAAACGCGATCAGCTCACCGACGGAAAGTGTTTTGTCAAAGATCATTTTGGCACCGAACCAGATGATCGCAACAGTCAACAATTTCTCCAACAGTTTCGAAATCGTCGAAGCAGCGATGGATATCTTGCCGACGCGATAGTGCATGGCGACCGATTCGGCGCTACGCTGGTCCCAATGTTTCCGCTGAACGGGCTCCATGCTCAAGGCCTTGACGGTTTGAGCACCGTGGATGGTCTCGACCAGCATCGCCTGGCGGTTACCTTCGGCGACGTAGAGTTCTTCCAGACGTTTCCGATACGGCCCCATCAGCACACCGATATTGATCCCCAACAGGGCTGAAAATATGAGCACAACCAGGGTGAGCGGGGGACTGTAGTAATACATGATTGGCAGGAAAATAATCAGTGCGGAAGAATCGAGCAGCGTCATAAACAGACTGCCAGTCAGAAACTCGCGGATTTTCGAAGTCTGCTGCATGTGCTTCGTCAACACGCCTGCGGTGATCTGCTCAAAGAAGCTGATCGGCAGATTCAACAAATGCTGAAACGTGCGCACGGATACGCGGATGTCGATTTTGCTGGTGGCGTGGAGCAGCAAGTAGCTGCGCAGGTAGTTCAACACCGCATCAAAAATGAGCGCGATTGCAATCCCGACGGTAACCACGTGCAAGGTGTAAACGGCGTAGTTGGTCAGTACCTTGTCGATCACGATCTGAAAATAGAGCGGAACGACCAGCGCAATCAAATGAATGAATATCGCGGCAATGGCGACGTCGATGAACGCGGTTTTCTGGCGGAATATTTCAGGTAGAAACCATTTCAAACTGAACGGCTGGTTCTGGTCGAGAATGCTCCAGGTCTTCTTAACCAGGATTGCGTCTCCCCGCCAGGATTTCTCGAGGTCTTTACGATCGAGAAACAGAAAATCCTTACGATCCGCCAGGGGGTCAAAGACCGCTACCTGGGTTACTTTTTTTCCATCCTCTTGTTCGTGCGGCCGAATTCCAACCAGGATTACACTGTTGCCATTGTTCAAACGGATCATCAACGGCCAGGCTTGCTGCATCTTTTCCAAAGCGGCCCAGGAGATGCGAACGTGTTTGGCCTTCAGTCCCTGGTCCCTTGCGACGCGCAGCAACCGTGTTATCGACGGCTCACCGTTTTCCAGCGAGTAATCGTGAACCATGCGGTCAGCACTGATATCCAGGCCGTGATGCCGACCGACCAGAGCGAGGCATTGCAGGGCCGTGTGACGACAAACTGATTCCGACTGGTCACCTACGTTGTCACCAGAATCCGGGGATGCAGCGACAGGGCCGGTACCTTCAACTGGAGGAGTCCGGTTTCGGTCGTCGGCCTTGCCACCAGTACGAATCTGATTTTCAGATTCGGAATCAGATTGTCCGACAGGATCAGAATCAGGGTTGGCCGGGTTGGACATGGTGGTAATTCGACGCAAAAAGTAGCGGAAATAAACCCAGGCAAATTTGCCGTGAGTGTCGGCACCGAGGGATTCGACAGCAAGAACAGCTCTTCAGAATTCGCACTCAGCCGTCAAAGTTCCCGGAATCATAGGTTATCCGGTGTACCGCCAACAAAAAAACCCCGCAGGAGAAAGTATCCTGCGAGGTCAGTTGAATGTAAATCAATCGAACCAGTAATAGGGATTATGCCGGTTGCGCGATATAGCCGAAAATCGTGGAGAAATTGGTCAGCTGGAATCGGGTGGCTTGCGAGCCGACTTGAGCCATGATCGAGGTCAAATCGATGTCATTGCCGACCTTGTTTCCTGAGGCGTCAAATAGCCGCAATGTTTCCATTCGGTAACCGCCCCAGTCCTGATTCTTGATTCGAATGGAACCCAACGTTTCAGAGCGGTTGAACGTCAGGTCAATTCGCAAATCAACACCCAGACGGCGGAAAACAAGGTCGTCCTGCAATGTGTCCAAACTGCCTGCGAAATCGTGAATTTCGATTACGTCGCGGCCAGCCAGGCCTTCTTCATCAATCACATCGTTACCATCGCCCGGACTCCAGCGATAGGTGTCGTTGCCAGCTCCACCCCTCAGATAATCACTGCCGCCATTGCCGATGAGGATGTCGTCGCCGTTGTTTCCATACAACAGGTTCCGAAGTCCGTTTCCAACCAGCGTGTCGTTATTCGAGCCGCCGCGGACATTTTCGATATCGACACCAAATGGAACCAGCAAATGTGCATTTCCGTTCAATGTGGAATATTGTCCTTGGCGCAAATCTGAGACGACCTGCATGGTCATCTTGGAATAGTTGAAAGTGTCTATACCGCCAGCATCCCAAATGGCATGCAGGTAGGTGTTTGACAAATCAAACTGATAACCATCGTCTCCTGATCTGTACGTCGTGTTCACACCGTACAACCGCTGGATTTCCATGATGTCATACAGCATGAACGATGCGGGCACTGAGGTGGTGTTAGTTCCACCCGTATAACTCATTATCGTGAATTGTTCGTTATCCGTGGAAACAGGCAACGAGATTGGATTGCTGAACGAGTGCTGCAAACCAATCGAGTGGCCGACTTCATGAATGACGGTTGCACGACCTTGGCCGCCTTTGGCATTCCATATGTTTCCCAATGGGTGATGCGGATCGGTAACTCCGCCGTCCGTTTCGGAAGCGCTCCCAGGCACTCCGTCCCATTCAATCCCGCCGTGCAGCCAGACATCACCTGGACGGCTGGCAGTCGCGAGTCCGGACGGGTAATAGGCATATGCTTGGCTTCCGTTTTGCAAATTTACACCAAATATGGTGTTTGCGTTTGTGCCGAACGGATTGTACCCAACTTCGGTAAACGTAATTTTTGCAAAAGTCGAAATCATTCCGAGAACTTCGCGCACCATTGCCCGCTGACCCGGCGACAAAATGTCCGTTTCCATATCTTCCTGAGATCCGCACGCGTAATAAAGTGGCAGCCGGGGATGGCGGCAACCACCATTGGCCGGATCAAAATTGCCATCAATAAATGAATACGTAATCTCTGTCGGTTCAACGCCAGTAAAACCCCATCGTGCACCAGATGTCAAAGCACGAGGCCCAACGTGTTCCGTCGCCACATCAAATGCCTGCCATTCCGTCCAGTATTGCCCGTTGAAGGCGCGGACCATGACCTCTTCGAATCCACGTTTGAAGTCGGATTGGGCACCCTCGATTTTGACGTTGGCAAACTGGCCAGGAGTATAGCTGTAGACTTGGTTACCGAGCAATCGCGAGCCGTTATGGTCAACAATTCTGGCGGTTGTAATGTCCGGATCACGATCAACCACTTCGTACCGAATGTAGGCGGGACCAAGGTCCGATTTTGTAAACAAAGAGCCGAACAAAACCGTATCCAATGTATCCAATACCACTGAAGTAGTAGGTACATCGATCGTCGGCGTTGGAATTGCAGTTGCAATTGCGGACTGAATTGGGCTGGAATATCTGCCATCCCAAACCTGCATTTTCAGTTCTTCC
>JAYVKA010000603.1:0-2066 GCA_043768885.1 Planctomycetota bacterium | reverse complement strand
GAAGTGATTCGCGACTTGAGCGGAGTGATCGAGCGGATTGAGAATGCGATTGACGAACGGGTTGAAGAATTGGGTAGCGATTCACGGTAGCCCCTCACCCCCGGCCCTCTCCCCGAAAGCGGGGCGAGGGGAGGAAGAAACAGGAATCTTCATGTCTCGCCGAATGTGGGCGAGGGAGTGCAATGGTGTTTATGTCTCGCTGAATGCTGCGCCACCAAATCTTCTGGCTCCCTTCTCCCCCGGCTTTGCGGGGGAAAAGGGCTGGGGATGAGGGGGTAAACGTCCTGGATTGTCGGTCGAACTGGTACATGACAACACTTGCGGTTTTGATTCTTGGCATTTCGACGGCATGTAGTTCAGGCTGTCCCAGCCTGACATTCCCCCGACGATTTGCCACGAAAGGTCACAAAGAACACAAGAGGAAGAGTCGCGATGATTTTTGTGTTCTTTGTGTACTTTTGTGGCTGGCGATTCCTGGTTGTTGGTTGCGGGGGCGGGAAAAATCGGACAGCGCGTTGCGGAATGGACTTCGGCTGGGGACAGCCGAAGCTACTTGCGGTTACAGAATCGGCGAGAGCCAGCGTTCGATTTGTTGGAGGGGCATCATTTTGCGGGCGGCGTATTGTTCCAGCTGGTCGCGGCCGATGCGGGGGATGGCGAAGTAGCGGGAGTCGGGGTGGGCGAAATAGAGACCGCTGACGCTGGCGCCGGGCCACATTGCAAAAGATTCGGTCAGTCGAATGCCTGTGGTGGCCTCGGCGTCGAGCAGATCCCAGAGCCCGGCTTTTTCCGTGTGGTCCGGGCAGGCTGGATAGCCGGCTGCCGGGCGGATGCCGCGATAGCGTTCGGCGATCAGCTCGTCGGGTTTCAGGTTTTCATCAGCGCCAAATCCCCATTCGATACGGGCCTGGTGATGGAGGTATTCGGCAAACGCTTCGGCCAACCGGTCAGCCAGCGCTTTGGCCATGATCGAGTTGTAGTCGTCGTGGTCAGCGTCAAATTTTGCGGCGAGTTCGTCGCAACCGAAACCGGTGGAAACAGCAAACGCGCCGATGAAATCTTCGCGTCCGCTATCGACCGGCGCGATGTAGTCGGACAGCGAGCGGTACATCGTTTGGCCTTGTCGTTGCCACTGCTGACGTAGCATGTGGAACCGGGTCAACTCTTTTGAACGCGAATCGTCGCTGTACAAAATCACGTCGTCGCCGTCGCTGGCGGCGGGCCAAAATCCGAAAATGCCGCGTGCGGTCAGCATTTTTTCTGAAACGAGCTTGTTCAGCAGTGCTTGAGCGTCGCCGAACAATTCACGAGCCTGTTTGCCGACGACTTTATCATCAAAAATCCTGGGATACTTGCCGTGCAGTTCCCACGACTGGAAGAACGGCGACCAGTCGATGTAATCGATCAGTTTTTCCAGCGGCAATCCGTCGATCACTCGCGTGCCAGTAAACGACGGCCGATCGATCTGAACGTTTGCCCAATCCGTGGCGAAGCGGTTTTGCAGGGCTTCGGCGTAGGGGACCAAAGTCAGTTGCCTCGATTCGTAGGAATCGACCAGTCGCTGTTGCAGTTCGCGGTTCTCTCGATCGTAATCAGCCCGCCGGTCGGCGTTTGTCAATTTTTCAACCACTCCGACACTGCGCGATGCGTCGAGGACGTGAATCACCGGATGATCGTACTGCGGCGCGATTTTGACAGCCGTGTGTTTGTCGCTGGTCGTTGCACCGCCGATCAGCAGCGGCACTGTCATGCCGCGACGTTTCATTTCTTTGGCAACGTGAGCCATCTCGTCGAGGCTGGGAGTAATCAGGCCGCTCAGCCCAACGATATCGACTCCTTCCTGGATCGCGGTGTCGAGAATCTTCTCGGCCGAAACCATCACGCCGAGGTCGATGATTTCGTAATTGTTACAGGCGAGCACGACGCCGACGATATTTTTGCCGATGTCGTGGACGTCCCCTTTGACTGTCGCCAGCAGAATCTTGCCGCGAAATTCCTGAGTCGCCTGGCCGGAGGCTTCTTTTTCGGCTTCCATGAATGGCAGCAAATGGGCGACACCTTTTTTC
>JAYVKA010000602.1:0-11773 GCA_043768885.1 Planctomycetota bacterium | reverse complement strand
CAGCGTCAGCATTGGGCCAGGCTTCGGGCAATAGGTTGATCACATGAGACCCATTCACTTTCTATTTATGGTCCTTGCACTGGTTGCGGCGTTTCTGCTTTTTCGAACGTCACAGAAGGGTCTCCCGCTCAGCGGTCGCGAGCGATTGGGAATTGCGATTGGCGGATTGATCGGTGCGATGGCGGGGGCCAAATTGCCGTTTTTGTTTTCGGAATGGGACCTGTTTCTGTCGGGGGCCGCATGGTTCTCGGATGGGAAGACGATTCTGACGGGACTGGTCGGCGGATATCTCGGTGTGGAGGTTGCCAAGTGGTCACTCGACATTCGGGCTTCGACCGGTGACAGCTTTTTGATTCCCGTTGCCGTTGCGATTGGGATTGGGCGGATCGGCTGTTTCTTTGGGGGTTGTTGTTACGGAACAGAGACGACGTTGCCGTGGGGTGTTGTTTTTCCAACTGTTGACTCGCTGCCACGACATCCGACCCAGTTGTACGAAGCGATGTTTCATTTCGCTTGCGCCGGGGGCGGATGGTGGTTGCAGCGCCATCGATTGTTCGTCAGCAACCAGGTGAAGCTTTATATACTGGTGTATGCCATCTATCGGTTCTTCAGCGAATGGATTCGGCCGGAAGCACGCTTGTATGGCGGGATGACTGGATATCAGATCGCAAGCCTGTTGATCGCGGGGTTGATGGCCTGGTTGTGGTGGCGGAATCGAATTACCGCCGCCGATTCCTGCGTTTTGCCCGATCTTTCCTGATTTTCCCGGAATCCGGCTAATAAACTCCCGCTATCGTACGTCCTCTTTGTAGTACCGACCGGGAACGGAAATGAACCACTCGCCTGAACCAGTGCAGGGCCATTTGAATGGCCAATGGATTGAGCTCGCCCAGCGCAAGTTCGAGCCGCAACTGGTGCGCTATGCCCGCAGTTTTGTGGGGCGTAGTGATCTGGCGAGCGAAATTGTTCAGGACACGTTTCTGCAATTGTGCCGGCAGAAAACGCCGGCAGAAGATTTCCATCTCGGAGCATGGCTGTTCCGGGTCTGCCGCAACCGGGCAATCGATGTACAGCGCAAGGAGAAACGAATGCAAACCGATGCCATGACGATGCTGGACGCCGCGATCAGCGAGATTCCCGATCCGGCAACCATTGTTTCCGACAACGAATCGGTAACCCGCATCGAACAAATGCTGGCCGGGTTGTCCGGGAACCAGCAGGAAGTGGTCAGGTTGAAGTTTCAGAACGGGTTCAGTTACCGCGAGATCGCCGAGGTGACGGGGCTGACCGTTTCCAATGTTGGAGTGCAGTTGCATACGGCGCTGCAAAAAATACGGGAACGAATGGAATGAAGGAATGAGCGTGGCACAGGCTTCCAGCCTGTGTTTTGCGCCAATCACAGGCTGGAAGCCTGTGCCACGACAAACGACACCAATCGACTTTCAAAAGCAGATAACCATGATTGATCACAATGACCCCCGCCTGACGGCTTATGTATTGGGTGAACTGGACGAAACGGAGCGGCAGGAAATTCGCGCCGCGATCGAGGCTTCGCCGGTCTTGCAACTGGCCGTTCGCAACATCCGCGAAACCGCCGGAATGCTGGAAACCGAATTCGCCACCGAGCTGAACGAAACGGTTTCGGCCAGGAAAGTCGCATTGGCCAGCCAATCAGAATTGGTACCGACACGATCCATCGCCGGTCGCCGCATGGCCTGGATCGTGGCAGCGGGTTTGCTGGTTGGCGTGTCAGGCTTGGGATTGTGGGCGATACAACAGCAAGCGAGATTCACTCGCAACGTTGCGATTCGCAACGACGTGTCCGATTGGTTACCCAGCCATTCAAGTCAGGATCCCAATCGTCAGGATAATGTTGGCGACGCTTTCAGGGAATTTTCAGAGTCTGCCGGAGATGAATCGTTACGTGGCCAATCGATCCTTGCCGACCACTTTGACGCAGAGAAGAGGGAACCTCTAGAAGAAGCGAAGTCTCAACAAAAAACGCTCGCTGAACTGAACGGGGAACTGGTGAACGAACGGTTTGAAAACCAGCGTTTCAAGGATGAAATCAGTCAAGACCTGAAAGACACGGCTGGAAATCGTTACCCGTACCAGCGAGTTCAACCATTGAATGAAGCAGACAGTACCGTTGCAGCTCCCGATGGTGGAACCGTTCTGGCCCGTGGTGTCAATATTGAAAGCGAATCCATGCCAGGAATCGCTGCAGCGAGTCTGGGTTCACCGACCATTTTGAGTAAGGAATTACAATCTGAAATTCAGCTTGGCAATCGTGAAAGTGTCAAGGGTTTCATTGTTGACGATGCCTTGACCGGAGCCAAGCTCGCCGCAATGGACGGCAAGATGTCGACCAATGGCATTGCAAGTTTCAGCACAAGAGTTGATCCATCTGGCACAAGAGAAATGGCAACCGAATTCCAAGAGAGTCTGGACATCGGATTCAGCCAAAATTCGTTCGCATTGTCTATTCCGGAAAATTCATCTGGTGATCGTTACGACCCGATCTCTGAGAATGATTTCCTGCGTCCTTCAGATGCTCCACTTTCGACTTTTTCCATCGATGTCGATACGGCTTCATATTCCAAAGTCCGGATGTACCTGAAGAATTACCGGCAGTTGCCGCCGCCAGATGCTGTGCGGATCGAGGAATTGGTCAACTACTTTGGTTACAACTACGAACCGCCAACTGGCGACGTTCCGTTTGCGGCTCATCAGTCGGTGTCGGCTTGCCCGTGGAATCCGCAGCATAAACTGGTGCGGGTTGCGATCAAGGGCCGCGAGATCGAACAGGACAAACGACCGGTTAGCAACCTGGTGTTTCTGCTGGACGTGTCCGGTTCGATGAATGAATCGAACAAGTTGCCACTCGTGAAGCGTGGTATCCAGATGCTGATCGACCAGCTGTCGGAAAACGATCGCGTGGCGATGGTGGTTTACGCCGGTGCCGCCGGGACGGTTCTCGATTCGACGACGGGTGACCACAAAGACGTGATCCTGGGCGCGCTCGATCGTTTGCAAGCCGGTGGTTCGACCAACGGCGGGGACGGAATCCGGCTGGCTTATCAGATTGCACTCGACAATTTCATCATCGGCGGAGTCAACCGCGTAATCCTTTGTACCGACGGCGATTTCAATGTCGGCACGACCAGCAACGACGAGCTGGTGGGGCTGGTTCAGGAGAAGGCCAAAAACAACATCTTCCTGTCGGTTCTCGGTTTCGGGATGGGGAACCTGAACGACTCGATGCTGGAACAGATTTCCAACAAGGGGAATGGCAATTACGCTTTCATCGACACCGACATCGAAGCCCGCAAGGTGCTGGTCGAACAGATGACGGGAACGCTGGTGACGATCGCCAAGGATGTAAAGATTCAGGTCGAGTTCAACCCGGCCCGCGTCGCTGCTTATCGTTTGGTCGGCTACGAAAACCGTGTGATGGCCGCCCAGGATTTCAACGACGACAAAAAAGACGCTGGTGAAATCAACGCGGGGCATACGGTGACGGCGATTTACGAAGTCGTGCCGCCGGAAGTGGCTGGCAATGCAGGTGCGGTGGACGATCTGAAATATCAAAAGGTGCCCGAGCCAAAAGCGGTTGAGGACAACGGCGAGTTGTTGACGCTGAAGTTGCGTTACAAGCAGCCGGAGGGTGACGTCAGCCAGTTGTTGACTTTCCCATTGATGGATTCCGACCGGCTGTTTGTCGAGTCCGATCGAGATTTCCAGTTCTCCGCAGCCGTGGCATCGTTCGGGATGTTGCTGCGGGGATCGAAGTACGCTGGCCAGTCTTCCTACGATTCAATTCTGGAAACCGCCGAGGCGGCGGCGAAGGGTGACGAGTCGGGTTATCGAACCGAGTTTCTGGAGTTGGTCCGGATTGCCAGGGAGTTGGCTCCCAAGAAGTGATTTTTAGAAAGCCGCGAAAGCGGCGAAAGCAAATAGCTGCGGGTGAAGGTGGTGAAACCGCCGAAACCCGCAGTTTCCGGATCCGGATGTCAGGCAAGCGGCGAATGCCGCGACAGCAGAGGTTGCAAAACTTCTGATCGGCATTTCCTTCGGTTTGGTTCCTGTGAACTTCAAGACTTGCTGCAGCCGCATTCGCGGCTTGGGTTTTTGCCGGGACGTTCTGTCTGCGGGTTTCATCGGCTACGCAGATTCCAGCCGGAGCCATTTGCTGCCGCCGCGTTCGCCGCTGATGGGGACAGGCTGCCCCAAGTGCCGTGCCATTTGGCACGGTTTTTTTTTGCACGAGCGGAATGGCGCGCTGGATTCTTTGTGCGGTTGAATTGGATGTGCGGTTAACTGTGGTTTCGATTGTTGCTTCGTGCCAGATCGTCGCAGGTTGGCGAATTGGCACGGGGTGTGCCAACTGATTGGGCCAATTGAGACTGCCGGATCGTTGCGCAACTGGATTGCGCGGGCAGTTGGTTGACCAACGAATCGCCGCGGAGCCTTTGCCGACGATGTCTGACCTTGCAGTTTCTGCTGAGAGCAAACCCTCTTCCGTTCCCGCCAGCCTGCTCGAGAAATTCAGTTACGACGACCAGGTCGTTCGGGCATTTGCGACGGCGACCATGGTTTGGGGAATTGTGGCGTTCCTGGTTGGATTGATCGTGGCGCTGCTGTTGGTTTTGCCTACGGCCAGCATGGGGATTCCGTATATCAGCTTCGCACGGTTGCGACCGCTGCATACCAACGCCGCGATCTTTGCTTTCGGTGGCAATGCGATTTTTGCGGCGGTCTACTATTCGACCCAGCGATTGTGCAAGGCCCGGATGTGGAGTGACAGGCTGAGCTGGCTGCACTTCTGGGGCTGGCAGCTGATCATAGTTTGTGCGGCGATCACCCTGCCGCTGGGGATTACGCAGAGCAAGGAATACGCCGAGCTGGAATGGCCGATCGACATTCTGATTGCGTTGGTCTGGGCCGGATTTTTTGGCGTCAACTTCATGATGACGCTGATCAAAAGGCGTGAGCGGCACATGTACGTAGCATTGTGGTTCTACGTGGCGACAATCATCACCGTCGCGATTCTGCACATTTTCAACAACCTGGTGGTGCCTGTTTTCTCGGGAACGCTGATTAAGAGTTATCCGATCTACGCCGGTGTGCAGGACGCGATGATGCAGTGGTGGTACGGGCACAACGCCGTGGCTTTTTTTCTGACGACGCCGTTTCTGGGGCTGATGTACTATTTCCTGCCCAAGGCTGCGGAACGGCCGGTTTTTTCCTACAAGTTGAGCATTATTCACTTTTGGTCGCTGGTCTTCATCTATATCTGGGCCGGACCGCACCATTTGCATTACACATCGGTGCCGAGCTGGGCGACTTCGCTGGGAATGCTGTTTTCTTTGATGCTGTGGATGCCGTCGTGGGGCGGAATGATCAACGGATTGTTGACGTTGCGGGGTGCGTGGCACCGCGTGGCGAGTGATCCGGTGCTGAAGTTTTTCGTCGTGGGGATTACGTTCTATGGAATGGCGACATTCGAAGGCCCGATGTTGTCGATCAAGTCGATCAACAGCCTGACGCACTATACCGACTGGACAATCGCACACGTACATGCAGGTGCTCTGGGCTGGAACGGGTTTATGACGTTCGGCATGTTGTACTGGCTGTTGCCGCGGCTGTTCCAAACAAAACTTTGGAGTATGAAACTTGCGGAGTGGCATTTCTGGCTCGGAACGATGGGGATCCTGTTGTACATCGTGCCGATCTACGTCGCCGGTTTGACTCAAGGCCTGATGTGGCGCGAGTTCAATTCATCCGGTTACCTGGAAAACAGCTTTATCGAAGCGATTAACGTCGTCAAACCACTGTGGTGGGCGCGCGTCGGCGGTGGAACGCTGTTTCTGTCGGGTGCCGTTCTGATGGCGATCAACTGGTTCATGACGTGGCGTTCGCGGCCATCGCAATACGAAGTGCCGATCATCTCGGCTGCGCCACTTGCTCCTGGATATGTTGATGCACCGCCACCGAAACCACGAATCGATGGCGTGCTGGAGTTTGGCAAGAAGCTGGATGTTTGGCAGCAGATGGAATGGCATCGCGTTTGGGAACGGTTGCCTATTCGGTTTACCGTTTGGGTCACGATCGCCGTACTGGTTGCTTCGGCGATGGAGCTGGTGCCAACGTTTCTGATTCGCTCCAACGTGCCGACGATTGCTTCGGTGAAGCCGTACACGCCGCTGGAGCTTGCAGGGCGCGATATCTATGTCGCCGAAGGCTGTTACAACTGCCACTCCCAACAAATTCGTCCGCTGTTTGCCGAGACGGAACGCTATGGCGAATACTCCAAACCGGGTGAGTTCATTTACGACCGGCCGTTTCAGTGGGGCTCGCGGCGAATTGGTCCTGACCTCGCTCGGGTTGGCGGCAAGTACAACCACCTTTGGCATTTGGAGCATTTCAGAAAGTCTGTTGAGGCGGGAAGCGTGATGCCACCCTATCCGTATTTCGAATATACGCGGTTGAACTTCAAGGACATTCAGGCCCGCGTCGATGCGGCAGCCTTGTTGGGTGCGCCTTACACCGACGAGCTTCAACGGGCTGAAGAAATGGCCCGCGAGCAGGCGCGCAAGATTGTCGCAGAGCTTGTTGTGTTGAAAGGACCGCCAAGCGTTGTTGATCCATCCGGCGAGATGGTGCCTCTGGAGGAGACCCAGGTGATTGCACTGATTGCCTATATGCAGCGGTTGGGAACGGATTTGTTTGCCACGGACAAACCTGCGGAAGTTCCTCCCGTAGATTCTGCACTTCAGGAATCGCCAGAGGCCGAAGGGGATGAAAGTGCAGCACCGGGACAAAAGGCCACAAAAGACACGGACGCTGACACACCGGAGAAAGATCAATGATCAAGGAACTTTTGAACTACCTGAACTATGGACTTTTTGCCGAAATTGCGCTGCTGATGTTTCTCGGCGTGTTCCTGGCGGTGACCGTGCGAACGTTGCTGATGGATCGGCGAGTCACTCGCTCGCACGCGGATATTGTGCTTTCGGATCAACCCCAGGTACCACGCAATGAGTCTTGAACAAATCAATGAAAGCCTGACCGATCATTCCTATGACGGTATTCAGGAGTACGACAATCCGCTGCCGGGATGGTGGAAATGGCTGTTCGGATTAACGGCCTTGTTCTTTATTCCCTATTGGGTCTGGTTTCACCTGGGTACACCAGGTCGGTCTATTCAGGACCAGCACGATGCCCAGGCTGCACGAACATTTGAGCTTCGATTTTCGGAGATTGGAGTGCTCGAGCCGGACCAGGCAACGATGGTCAAGTACATGAATGATCCAAAGTGGTTGACGGTTGGTCAGGCGACATACAAGACGAACTGTGCCACTTGTCATGGTCAAAACGGGGAGGGAGTGGTTGGTCCCAACCTGACCGATGAACACTACAAAAACGTTTTGAAGATTGAAGACGTTGCGAAGGTGATCAGCAATGGTGCGGGGAACGGGGCGATGCCTGCGTGGGGTCATCGCTTCAGCCACCCGAATGTGACCGTTTTGACAGCCGCCTACGTCGCTTCGTTACGGGGCAAGAATGAAACCGGAAAACCACCCGAGGGAAATGTGATTCCACCGTGGCCAACGGAGTAGGGGTCGTTGATTCGTTTAACCGTCAGCCGAAGGCGTACGTTCGCGCGTCGCGTACGCCTTCGGCTGACGGTTAAACGAAGAAGTGGGCGAAGTACAGTTTGAACGCGAATCCAACCGCAACAAATGTCCGACTCGATTCTCAAACCTGAAGAACATGTTCTGTCGACGCTGGAGCGGGACGGCAGCCGGCGGTGGCTGAAGCCGGTCCTGAATCGTGGCCGGTGGCTGTTGCGCCGCCGGATTGTGGCGTGGTTGTTAATCGCGGTTTTCACTGCGGCACCATTCATTCGAATCGGTAGTCGGCCACTGATACTGCTGGATGTTCCAGCGCGGCGATTTACGTTCTTCGGGTACACATTTCTTCCGACAGACACTCTGTTGTTGGCCTTGCTGCTGGTGGGGTCGCTGTTGTCGATTTTTGTATTGACAGCCCTTGTCGGAAGGGTCTGGTGCGGATGGGTCTGTCCGCAAACCGTTTACATGGAGTTTCTGTTTCGGCCGATTGAACGATTTTTTGACGGCACAGCCGGAAGAGGCGGGGTTGTCCGAAAAGGCCGGCCTGCATGGATGACCGGGGCCAAGTACCTGACCTGTTTCATTGCCTGTTTTTATTTGGCAAATACATTTTTGGCCTATTTTGTCGGGACGGAACGACTGGGACAGTGGATGACCCAGTCGCCGATTCATCATCCGGTTCCGTTTTTGATCGTCGCGTTTGTGACTGTCGCAATGATGCTGGATTTCTGTTTTTATCGTGAGCAAATCTGCATCCTGATGTGTCCCTATGGAAGATTCCAGTCGGTTTTGCTGGACGAGTCGTCGCTGATTGTCAGCTATGACGCGAATCGCGGTGAACCACGCGGCAAGATCCGGAAAAACGGTGGCGATTCGTTGCCGGTCGTTGGCGACTGCGTAGATTGCAACCGGTGCGTGACGACTTGCCCGACCGGGATCGACATCCGCCAGGGATTGCAAATGGAATGCATCAACTGCACGCAGTGCATCGACGCCTGTAACGATGTGATGCATAAAATCGGGCGGGCTCCGGACCTGATTCGTTACAGCAGCCAGCGAAACGACCGGCAGGAGAAAATGGGCTGGCGACCGCGTCTGTTTGTATATCCGGTTTTGATGGCCGGAATTTTTGGCGCGTTCCTGTTTGTCCTGTTGGGAAGCAAGTCCTTTGACGCCGTTGTTATCCGGGAAGTCGGCAGTCCGTGGACGCGAGTTGATAACAGTGGTGACAGCCAGATTCGAAACCTGACGCGGTTGAAGCTGACCAATCGTTCGGACCTGACCGCTTCGTACAAACTGAGCGTAATCCAACCCTCGGATGTCGAATTGCGAATACGAGAAACGAACCTGGAACTGGAGCCGGGCGAGAACACCGTTTGGCATCTGGAGTTTCTTGCCAACCAGGACGTGTTTGACAATGGCCGCGCCGATTGCACGCTGGGCATTTCCAGCAGTGACGGTGACCAGCGCCAATTGCAATTCAAATTGTTGGGACCCAGATAATGAACACGCCATCAGTTTCGGACTTTCAACATCGCGAACGCACGGCCCAGCTGCTTTGGACCGGAGGCATCGTCGGTTTCTTTGCAATTCAGGCGGTGTTGTGGGCCGTGGCACTTACGTTGACTCATCGTGACCAGTCGCATGCAATCATCGCCGATTACGACAGCCGGGCCCTGAACTGGGATGCGTGGCAGGCTCAATTGTCGGCCAGCAACAACCTGGGATGGAAAGCAGATATCAGCGTTCCGGTTTCCGCCGACCGGTCAAAGCAATCGGAGCTGCTTGTCTCGATAACGGATACTAACGGAGAACTGGTTCGCGACGCGACGCTGTCGATCGACATGTTTCATTGTGGCAGGGCGGCGAACAAGGAACATGTGCAACTGAACCCTGCAGATGACGGAAAGTATGTCGGGAAGTTTCGTTTGGACCGGAGTGGACTTTGGCAGTTTGATGTCGTCGCCCAGCGGGGGAGTGACCGGTTCATTCATTCGGAGCGATTGAGTTTGGGAGACGAATTGATCAATCGACCCGCCAACCGATACCTCGACAAACGGCGTCAACCATGATTGCGTTCCTGACAACCGTGTTCGTTACAAGTCTGACCGGCAGTTTGCACTGTGCGGGGATGTGTGGACCGTTTGCGTTGATGGCCGGAATTTGCGGCGGCGATTGCAGTGGCGACGGAGTCTTGACACGGCGGATCAACTGGATGGCGATCGCAGGTTATCACTCGGGCCGAATGTTGGCTTATGTTGTGATTGGAACGTTGGCTGGAGCCCTGGGTGCCGCAGTCAACCTGGGTGGGTCGCTATCGGGAATTCAGCAGGCAGCGACGTGGCTGGCTGGCGGCGCGATGGTTGTTGTTGGGGTCGTCGCGCTGATGCGGCAGTTTGGATTTTGGAAAACTGAAACAAGCGGGGCATCGTGGGTGACTTCGCTGTTGCGACCGATGATTCAGCGCGCTGTGCGGATGTCGGGCACGTGGCGCGGGATGGGAATCGGATTGCTGACTTGTCTGATGCCTTGTGGGTGGCTGTATGTTTTTGCGATCACGGCTGCAGGGACTGCCAGTCCGTTATGGGGTGCCGTCACCATGCTCGTTTTCTGGGCTGGAACGGTGCCGATTCTGGCGGTAATGGTAGTGGGGGCAGGCGGTTTCACGTCGCGATTGAGGATAAACCTTCCGCTTATGACTGCTTCCCTGGTGATTCTGTTGGGCGTTTACACGATGACGTTTCGGGCACCAATCGACCTCGCACGCTTGATGCCGGTTCCGGTTGCCGAATCGGTCAGCCAGGCAGCGCTGAATTTGCAGCACGTCGATCATGATCAGCTTCCCTGTTGTGTGGGGGAATGATGTCTGGATTGTTGACTGATTCTGCGCCGATTGAGTCGCCCGTAGTTGTGAAACCGGCGAAAGACTGTGCGCACTGCGGGCTTGCGGTTCCACGCGGACTGTTACGTTCTGGTGACGAGCATCAGTTTTGTTGCCCCGGATGCCGAACAGCCTGGACTCTGATTCACTCCAGCGGTTTGGAAGCGTGGTACCGGATCTCAACAGACCGACGACCGCCTGCCGACGGGACTGTCAACGATACGAGTCCGGAAAGTTTTGATGCGCCAGGTTTTTTGGAGCGGTACGCGACGGTCGGTGACTCCGGGCGGCATGAGATTACTTTTTCAGTTGAGGGGATTCACTGTGCGGCCTGTGTTTGGCTGATTGAGAAGCTGGATCGGGTTTGTCCTGGCGTTGAGCGGTCGGCGGTCAACTGGAGTCGCCGGACGGTGACGGTGTGGTGGTCGGAGCCGGCGTTGCGACTGTCGCAGATCGCGCGCGGGTTGCAGGGGTTGGGCTATCGGGTTTCGCCGATCACGCCGGGGCGCGAACAGGTTGCCGAGGCGGGGGAAAACCGGCGGCATTTGGTGCGGCTGGGGGTCGCTGGCGCAGCGGCGGGCAACAACATGCTGATTGTGATTGCGATTTATCTGGGGTTGTTCTCGACGATGGAGGCGTCGCATTTGTGGTTGTTGCGACTGGCCAGCTGTGGAGTCGGGTTGCTTTCGTTGCTGTGGCCGGGCCGGGTCTTTTTTCAGGGAGCATTGGCGGCGATTCGCACGCGGACTCCGCACATGGATTTGCCCGTGGCGCTGGGATTGGGGGTTGGAGGAATTGCCGGGTTGGTCAACACAAGTTTGAATCGGGGCGAAATCTATTTTGATTCGCTCAGCATGCTGGTCTTTCTGTTGCTCGTGGGTCGTTACATTCAGTATCGCCAGCAACGACGGGCGGCGGATGCGATTGAGTTGCTGTACCGGATGACGCCTGCCTTTGCCTGGAAAGTTGTCGATGGAAATGCCGTGCAGGTTCCGGCTGAGTTGCTGCAGGTCGAAGATCGCATTGAAATCAGGGCTGGGGAGACCGTATCGGCAGACGGCTCGATCGAATCCGGCAGTTCGACGCTGGACGAATCCATACTGACGGGTGAATCGGTTCCCGTAACCCGGCGGCCGGGCGAAGAAGTTGCGGCCGGGACAACGAACCTTGGATCGCCGATTCGAATTCGCGTGACTGCCGCGGGTGAGACAACGCGACTGGGGCAGATTCTGAAGCTGGTTCAATCGGCAGCGCA
>JAYVKA010000601.1:0-3606 GCA_043768885.1 Planctomycetota bacterium | reverse complement strand
CCGGCGCGACGATCGACGGAACGAAGTTGGACGCCGCGGAAATTTTCGAAATCACATCGTCGGTTCCTTTTTCACCTGGCCAGTTTCCGGCCGTCGATAACTGGTTCGCCAGGAACGAACACCACCTGGCCGCGATTCACCAGGCGGTACGCAAGCCCGGATACTATATGCCTTATGTTGGCGACACCGTCGCCGGAATTGGTCACCCTCATACCCAGGAGATGCGGGGAATTGCCCGCGGACTCCAGCGTGCATCCATGTTGCGACTGGGTCGTGGCGACGTTGCCGGTGCGATCGACGACCAACTGGCGATGCTGCGGTTGGGCCGACATGTCGGAAGAAACGGGACGCCGACCGAGTATCTGATCGGTCTCGCCGCAGAAAGAATGGGACAATACAGTCTCGCCCAAACGATCTTCTCCGGCAAATGTTCAGCCGCCGATCTTGCCCGGCTGGCCAACGAACTGAAATCCCTTCCTCCGCCGCTGGATTACAGCACAGGCAACCTCCGGACGTTAAGAGTCCAGGCGTTGGACGTGATCATTCAAATCGGTCGCCAGGGGCCGTTCCCATGGAAGGACGATATGCCAACTTTGTTCACGGTCGATCCGGTTCCGAATTCAACAATCAGTGACAAGCTGGTCCGTTCGACGATTAATTGGGAGCTGGTTTTCATTACACTGAACAACGAGTTTGACAGGATCGAGGCGACACTCCTGGACAAGAGCATGTCGAAAGCGGAAATGGTCAGGATGTACGTTGCCGACCAACGGGCGCTTGAGATCGGGCAAGGGACTTCGACCGAGATGATCGGAACCGCATTGGCCAGCCGCAACGGCCGAAGCAGGCTGGTCGGAAACATCGCCGCGGCATTAATCGCACCAGGACTTGGACACATCCAGGACATCAACGGACTGGACGCGGTCATACAAGTCGCTATCGCGCTCCAGCGGTTTCATCTGGACCACGGCGCGTATCCGGAGCGGCTTGACCAACTGGTCCCCGCCTATCTCGAGGCCATTCCGCTGGATCCCTGCACCGACCAGCCGCTGGTCTACACACCAAAACAGGGGGACCCGTTTCTGCTGTACAGTCTTGGTGCCAACCGAATCGACGACGGCGGCATCAGCATTTTTGAGAACCAGTCCTCCCAAGTCGACCTCCCCGCCGCCCCCAAAATCCGGACGGTCGCGGAGTGGATCAAGGCGAAAAAGTAGACACCGAAAAATCCCGCCGATCGGGCGGGGATGACTCTTCGAGTCTGACTTTGCCTGAATCGTGGCTTTGGCTTCCTTTAATCTGTTTGTCCATTGTGTCTTTCGCCATCGCCGTGCTCGCTGGTCTCGCTGGATGGATTGCCGCCTCCATTGGCTGGGTATTCCTCGTTGGCTCGATTGCGGATCGCGTTCCCACCGACCGACACGTCTCGTTCCTTATCGACCTTTGGGCACACAGCGCTAGCTACCTCGCGGGCTTCGTTGGTGCAATTGTGCTGATCGTGTTCGTTTTACGCGGACGACAGCGCAAATATTTGAGGCGTGCAACATAGCGTGTTTTGTAGCATGGCCGCGGCTTCGTCGTTGGAGAGTCATTTGTTTGATCGCGATGCGGAAACGCGTTTTCACGGGAGTGAAAAGCCACGTGGCCGATCACTCCCATGAACGAGCAGTCGCATGATACAATCCGGACTTGTCACGTTTTCCGCTTTGATCATGAACGGCGATGTCAGACATTCTGTTGGACGACTTGTTTATTGATGGAATCGCTTGAAATCAAATCAGTTGACGGTGAATCGTCGATCACGTTCCTCGCCCGCGAACCGTCTGACACGTCCAAGACCGCTGACTACTTTGTCGTGCAATTGCGTGGCCCCAACTTGAACGCATCAGCTCGTGTCTACGTCTACATGTGCAAGGAACTCCCTGAGCTTTTTGCCCATGTAGCCCGTAATTGGCAAGACTTCACGGGGCCGCGAGCGTGGTCATCGCTTGAGCGCGAGTTTACGCTTGAGATATCGCATGATGGATTGGGGCACTTCACGATTTCGGCAGTGCTGCACTCTGGACTATACGATCGCGACTGGCGCGTAAACTCGCATGTCATGGTGGAAACGTCACAGCTTGATCGCATTGCTTTGGACATCGCCCAATTTGTCGGACAACATGAGTAGCGAATCTGACCTGTCTACCAACTTGCCAGTGCCAGCCGGATTGGAAGCGTGTGAATCTCCCGCCGGAAAACCTCAAGCTCCTTGTCCTCGGGCAATCGCACCGAATCCTCCACACCAATCATTTGACATACGAACCAGCCAACCAGAAAACTTACGATCGTGATCGCACCGCCGCTATTGAACGGCAGGCCCAACTGGATGAAATCAGACGCCCCCACTTCAATACCGTTTGGTCCACCGCCGCCACCCTTCCCGCGAATCAACACATATTTCATAAAGTCGTAGGCGATCGATTGTTTGGCCGCACCCGCCTCTCGCGAGACAATTGGCCAAAGGAAGTCGTTCAAATACGGCCCCACAGTCGCATTGATGATCGGGCTGGTGTAGGAAGTGCCTGGCAATGGACTTAGGGTAATCATATTATTTCGGAACGCAGTTCGCGTTGACGCGGCAGTGACGAAGCGCAGGTTTTCGATGCCTTCGAACAGCCGGGCAATGTCCTTGAGCGTCGAGATGTTGTTTGCCCATGGCTGGTTGGATCCCGAGGGTTGCGGGCACCCAAAGTACATTTCCGTCTGAGTCAGCCCCAGTGATTGTGCCCGTGCGGTAATATTGGCCGGGCCATATTTGACGAGCATAGCGTCGAGGGTTCGGTTGTGCGAAAACCACATCATCGTCGGCAGTGCGTCCGCCAGTGTTGCCGAGCCAGCCTGGGTACCGGAGGCGCCTGCAATCAGGCAAGACTTGTTATTCATATCGTCAGCCGACCCCGTTGTCGGCTGGACCCAGGAGACCGACGTGCCGGCCAAACTCGCGGCCCCTTTGTCTACCTCGATCAATGTGTGGACGTAGGGAAGCAGCTTGAGGGTACTGAGCGGTTGAAAACAGACGTCGGAACAATGCTCGGCCAGAACTTCGCCCCCCGGGCCCATGACCATAAAGCCACGAGATACCCGATTGCCGAATTCAGGTTTTTCATAGCAATTGTAAAGCAGATCACGAAGCCGCTTGCTCTCGGTGTTGTCGTCAGTGAACTGATGCACTTCCTTTTTGTCGGTGGTCATTCCATAGATTGTGCCCCCTTCGGCGACGAACCCGGTCCCAGGCGTACCGATTTCGCTCCATTGCTGACCGTTGCCGCTGTACTGCCAGAGTTTCCCGGTCCCGGGCTGAATGGCGTACAGGGATGATCCACCTCCGATGAGACTGGTCGCCGGTCCTCCAACCTGTGTCCAACTGTCCGGCGTTCCATTGTATTTGAACACCGCACTTTTGTCGGGCGCAAGGCCGTAAACGGTTCCGCCGACACCGACCCACATCGATCCAGCACCGCCAATTTTCTTCCAGGTGTTGAGATAGCGGGAGTATTCCCATATCTCCTTGTTCGATGGCGCAGCAGCGTAGACCTTGGACCCGCCGCCAATGATCGACTGTGC
>JAYVKA010000600.1:0-4619 GCA_043768885.1 Planctomycetota bacterium | reverse complement strand
GTCCGCGCCACCGGCCTGCCGAGCGTGGCCTGAGACGCCTCACCATTCATGGCAACCATCAGTTTCACAATGTCGGTTTTTGATTTTGCCGCGTTGCCTTTTGAACATCCGATCCCGCAAACCCTGCGATTTGACACGACAATTTTCAAAGCTCACAATGATCCATCGCCTTTTTGTCACCTCGGCTATTTGTTTATGCACTTCGAAGTCCGGGATAACTCCATCGTTTGGACAAGACTGGCCGCGGTCTGTCCGGTGCTGAATGGTCTGGCTTACCCAGTAACCGTCTCACCGCATGCCCAGAACCAGGCCCACGGTCCTAACAGCCTGTTGAAAAAAGGGTCTGACCCTTTGGAGACTCCACAAAAACGTGATGAATTCAAGGGGTCGGAGAGGGTCAGACCCCTTTTTCAACAGGCTGCTAAGACATCCGTTTGGCCGCAGGCGAAGTCGTGAGCCAGCTTTTCCTCACCGATCCGGAATTTGAAACGGCGCTGGCGGACGAATTGCCTCCGGCCAAAACGGGATTCCCGTTACCCGGAGTGCTCGTCTCCGATGTGGCACTGAGTGCCACTTCTGTTCTTGCCTTTGCACGCCAAACCCTGCCCGATGCCGAACCAGTCCAGGCCGATTCAATCAACAATTGGGCCGATCGGATCATTGATTCGATTATCGATGTGTTGCCGGAACATCAGCCCTGGCTCTTTCACTTGTGGCCCGACTACGGCGAAGGCCGTGCTGGCAAAAACCGCTGCGAACTTGTTCGCGCAGCACTTGTCGGCCGATTGAAAAAAAGGCGGCGGCGGCTGGGCAAATTGCTGAGTGACGGGCAGACGCCTTTCACACCGCAAACTTCGCTTGTGCAATGCTTCCAAACGGCCCCTGATTCCGGCTGGCTCTCCGTCAGTGTGGCACCCCAACCCCATGAACTGCGTTCGATTGTCTCCCCTTTTCCGCGGGGTTTCCTGCCGTTGGCCGAAGACCGGAACGCGCCATCCCGTGCTTTTGCAAAGCTGGTCGAAGCTGAACAACATTTGGGAAAACGAATTGCTGAGGGCGAGACCTGTGTGGACCTCGGCGCATCGCCAGGAAGCTGGAGTTACGTTGCCTTGCAACGGGGTGCACATGTCACGGCCATCGACCGCTCGGAATTGCGCGAAGACCTGATGCGTCATCCGCGTCTGCATTTTGAAGCCGTTGACGCATTCAGGTACAAGCCGCCTGGAATTGTCGACTGGCTGGTTTGCGACGTTATTGCTGCACCACAGCGCAGTATTGACTTGCTGCTGGACTGGCTGGGAAACGGTCGCATGCGGCACTTCGTGGTTTCGATAAAATTCAAGGGTGGAGGCGATTACGGGGTACTCGACCGGCTGAAGAAACAGGCCGCACCAATCTGTACCGACTTCCGCCTCAAACGACTTTGTGCAAACAAAAACGAAGTCTGTGCCTTTGGAACGCAGTAGCCAACAACGACGGACCGGCACTCAGTGCCTGGAGTTCAATCGCGTTTTGAAGACGCACTTCACACAATCCGGTTGCATCTTCCCGCGATCACCCCGGGCCCGAAATTGTCCTGATATGTCACGCCAAACAAAAAACGCCTGGCAATAATGCATTGCCAGGCGTTTCGTTCTTTTCCGGAAACCAAACAGCTGTGTGGTTTAGTAGCGGTAATGGTCGGGCTTGAATGGACCATCCACCGAGACCCCGAGGTATTCGGACTGTTTCGGGGTTAGTCTGGTCAGCTTCACACCCAGCTGTGCCAGGTGCAGGCGGGCTACTTCTTCGTCCAGATGTTTTGGCAACACGTGAACGCCGACTTTGTAGGTGTCCGACTCGGTCCACAAAGACAACTGGGCCAGAACCTGATTCGTAAACGAGTTGCTCATCACGAAGGAGGGGTGACCGGTCGCACAACCGAGATTGACCAAACGGCCTTCGGCCAGCAACAGGATCGACCGGCCCGTCGCCTCGAACGTATAACGATCGACTTGAGGCTTGATCTCTTCCTTGGCGACCTTGCCCGCTTTGACCTGTCCCTTCAACCACTCGACCTGAATCTCATTGTCGAAGTGGCCGATGTTGCAAACGATCGCATCATTCTTCATCTGGCTCATGTGTTCACCAGTGATGATATCGATGTTGCCGGTCGTGGTAACAAAGATGTTGCCGAGCGCGGCGGCTTCTTCCATGGTCGTAACCTGGAAGCCTTCCATCGCGGCTTGCAAAGCGTTGATGGGATCGATTTCGGTCACGATCACGCGGCCGCCGTAACGCTGCATAGAGTGGGCACAGCCTTTGCCGACGTCGCTGTAACCGCAGATCACGACGACTTTGCCGGCGATCATCACGTCGGTCGCACGCTTGATGCCGTCCGCCAGCGATTCGCGGCAACCGTAGAGGTTGTCGAACTTGCTTTTGGTCACCGAGTCGTTGACGTTGATGGCTGGCATTTTCAGTTCGCCGCGCTGATGCATCTGGTACAGGCGATGAACTCCCGTTGTTGTTTCCTCGGACAAGCCGCGGATATCGGCCAGCAATTCGGGGAAACGCTTGTGAACCATGGAGGTCAAATCGCCGCCATCATCCAGGATCAGGTTCAACGGCTGGCCGTCTTTCATGAACAGCGTCTGCTCGATGCACCAGTCGAACTGTTCTTCGTTCATCCCTTTCCAGGCATAAACGGGAACACCGGCTTTGGCGATTGCCGCAGCGGCGTGGTCCTGGGTCGAGAAGATATTACAGCTGCTCCAGGTGACGTCTGCACCCAACTCCACCAGGGTCTCGATCAACACCGCGGTCTGGATCGTCATGTGCAGACAGCCTGCAATGCGTGCTCCCTTGAGCGGTTTTTTCGGACCGTATTTTTTTCGCAAGGCCATCAGGCCCGGCATTTCATTTTCGGCCAGGTTGATTTCACGTCGGCCCCAATCGGCCAGCGAGATATCTTTGACTTTGTAGGCCACTCGTTCTGTCGTTGCATTTGCCACGGGTAAACTCCTTCAATAGTGCGCAGCCATAGACAGCTGCCATCGTACCTGGGAACCGGCACTAACCCGAGACTTCAGGGGCCGAGAAACCGCCGACTGGCGGACATGCCTATGATAACCGGTTATGCCGATCCAATTCAACCTTTTGAAAGCCCTGTTTTTTGGGGAAAGGACAGAATGACGCAAGGTTTTTGGAGGAATGGAGGTTGGAGGCGGGAGACCGGAGGTTAGGAATGGGCGGTTAGGGCCGGGAAGTTGGGACCGGATGCGAAGCCTCGTGGGCAGTGCGTTCAAGGGCGGAGCCCTGATACGAGATGATGCGGGTTATGAGTGAAACGCGGCCTTTGCGTTGGTGATGAATTTTTGAAGTTGGTCGTGGTTTTTCTGGCCGGGGAGGCCTTCGACTCCGCTGGCAACGTCGACAGCAGCAGGTCGCACTTGAGCGATAGCGTCGGTGACATTTTCCGGATTCAGTCCGCCAGCCAAAACGATGGGTAGTTCCAGTTGTTCCACAAGTTGTTTTGAAACGTGCCAGTCAGCGGTTTTTCCGGTTCCGCCAAATTCAGCAACGTTGTCATCGTCTTCGTCCAATCGTCTACGAATCGGTGAGTCGATCAGGATCGCCCGCACGTTTGGTTTAGTCGACCAAAGTCTGGCCAGTTGAATTGCGGGCGAAAAGTCATTGTCGCATCCGACCCGAATCACCCGAACAATATTCAGATCAATGAGCTGGTCAGCAACTTCGTCTGGTTCATCGCCGTGCAATTGAACCCATTGAATTCCCGATCTGTCGGCAATTCCCCGGATCGCGTCGGACGAATGATTTACAAAGACGCCAACGGGCGTCACCTTCCAGGATTTAGCCTCGTGGACAAACACTTTGGCGGTTTCGGGCGGAATGAACCGAAGGCTGCGGGCGTAAAAGTTCAATCCGATTGCGTCTGCCCCGGCCTGAACTGCTGCAACGGCGTCGACCAAACGGGTGATTCCGCATATCTTGATTGACCACGGCAGGGCGGGCTTCGAAGCTGTTTCCATTGCAGAATGTTTTTTGGGTGGTCGATTGAATCGGGAATTGCAACTACGAAACGAAGCCCGTCTGGCGAGATCGCCACGGGCCGTGGACTATCGCAAGATATTCATGGTAACGGACCGGTTGCCGCTGCGAATCCCGGCCAGCCGATTGCCGATGCTTGTGACCGGAGTGTCGGGTGTTACTGGACTGAACACATTTGCATTTCTGCGGCGACGATACGGTGACCAGGTGTTGGGTCAGCGCCCGGTGGTTACGGAGAAGCTGGTTGGGCCAGGAATTCTGGCTTCTGATTTGAACGACCCCATCGAAATTCGTTCGATCATTCGCGAGCACGGCATTCGGTCGATCCTGAGTACGGGCGGAAGTTGCAACTTGAAGGGTTGCGAGCTGGACCACGAGATGGCTCGGCGCGTCAACGTATCGACGGTTCAGGCGTTGGTCGATGCAAGCCTGGATTCGGGTACGTGGTTGGTGCATCTCTCGATCGACCTGGTTTTTGGTGGAGATCGGGGCGGACTGCACAAGGAAGCCGATGTTATCGATCCGGCGACGATGTACGGCAAGACGATGGCGATGGCAGAAGGCGTGAT
>JAYVKA010000599.1:0-7621 GCA_043768885.1 Planctomycetota bacterium | reverse complement strand
GGGCGCGGATTCAGCAACTGTTGCAGGAGCCGGATCGCGCGGTGCAGGTTTCGCGGTTGCGGATTTTGTTGAGGCAGGTTTTGGTTGGCGAGAGGCGGTGCGTTCCGCGGGGGAACGCTTTTGGCTGGAGTTGCGCGGAGCGGGGTTTTCCTTCGTAGGTTCCGCCGTTGTTTTTTCGGCTTCGACCGCCTTCGGGGGCACGATGTCGTCGTCATCCTCTTCGATCGGCTCCAGTTCGAGTGACTCACTCGAGGAGAACAGGTCCAGCACAGGATCACGCCGTTTGGGTTTGGCGCTGGAATCGCAAGACCAATCTCCCGGCTGATTTGGATCGAAACTCATCGCAATTACTTTCTGTTTTCTCTAAATCGGCCCGGGGTAAATGGTTGGGCCGTCGGCCCATAGCTTATCAAATAAACACGGCAAACAGCAGGTCGGGACGCTGGATTGTCGGGAAATCGTGGCGAAAATCCGCTTGGGCGGGTTAGGCGATGTTGCGTTCGACCAACGGGAATCCTTCGGGGACTTCGACCATCATCTGCATCATCCCCAAGCCGTGCGTTTTGCCCTGGGCGTCGGTTTTCAGGCTTTCACTGCCGCCGCCACCGAGCGAATCGTGCAAAATGAAATTGAGAGCCATCAGGTTGGGGGCCTCGAACCGGACGACTTTGCCAAAACAGATTTCTCGAAAATGCTGTTTGACGCGGTCTGTGGTCAGGTATATTGCCAGCAGTTCATAGGCCTGTTGCGAATACGCGACGACGCCGACGTTGCTGCCGTCTCCTTTGTCGCCAGAGCGAGCATAGGCGAGTTTTGAAAGTGAGACCATGGGCATGAGCGGGCTTCTCCTTTTGTTAAAAAGACCGCTTCATAATGCCAGATCGCCGCGTTTCCGTCCAGCCATCGGACGGCGTCAGAACGAGGTAAAGCCGTCAAAATTGAAGACGACTCCCTGTTGCGGAAAGATCGAGTAAAGTGAACGGACCATGTACAGATCGACGGCTTCGCTGAAGCGTTGAACCGGCGATTTGGGAATCAGGATGATGTCCGAGTCTCTCAGCCAGATATCGTCCGACGGAAATGGCCGGCGGCCGTTGAGGGCTCCTTGCAAATCCAGCCGCGTTGCGACCAGTTGCCAGTTCTCGTCACGACGGAAGACGATCACCTGTCGGAGGTTCGAGCCGGTTTGCCAGCCCTCGGCCTGGGCGATGGCTTGCATCACAGTCGTCGGGCCGTTGATTGCAATTCGCCCCGGACGATTGACGCGGCCAAGGACATAAACGCTGCGCGGTGCCCGTTCGACCAAAATCGGATTGACGTTCACTCCGCGAATATGCTGGGCGTATCGGGCGTTGACTTCGGCTGCGATCTCCCGCAACGTCAGGCCGATGGCTGGCGTCGGCCCGACCAGCGGCAACTGCACGGTGCCGTCGGGAGAAACGCTGACCTGTCGGGATTGGCCGTTTTGGCCAAAGTTCGTGACCACGGCGCTACGCAAATCGTTCAGCGGCGTGTCACCTTTAATCACCTGGACGATGACGCGGGGGTCACGAACATTTCCTACACTCCGAAATTTCTGATTTAGCTCTTCGGTAAGTGCATCGACCGTTTTTCCGGAAACGGCAATCGTTCCAATCAACGGCAGCGTGATCGTTCCATCGGAGAGGATTTGCAGGGATGCCTGGTTGAGCGAAGGGTCACCGACAGATGTCAGGGAGATCGTGTCGCCCGGATAGAACTGGTAGGGCTGGCCGTTGGGGCGGCTGGTCAACAGATAGACAAAATCCAGTCGATCGCCAATTCGCAGGCGGTACTCGGGAACATGTGGCGTACGAAACGGGCCGATGTATTCGCCATAGGCCATGTTCTCGAACGGGACCGGTCGTTCGTCGTCCCAAGTTGGCTCGCGGCCAAGACCCGATCGCTGGCTGCCATCAACTCCCAACATCCATTTGGCCGGTTCTTGGTTGCAAGACTGGCAGGTCCCACCGCAGCTCCCGTCGCATTGCGATGGAACCGCTGACGGAGCGGCAGAAAACTGCGCGGACTCGCCTGGCCACGCGAAGCTGTTTTGCTGGCCGTTGGCAACGACGTTCCAGGTTGCCAATAGCAGAAGCAGGGCAAGTGCGATGAGCAGTCGTAGTTGATTCGAAGCCATGTTTGCGATTTCAATTCGGTCTGGGGGAAGTTTGTTTTTATCTGTTCAGCGGAACTTTTGTTAGCGTGCGAATGGGTTACTGAAAATGCTTTTCTTTTCCACCCCCGCACTTCGAACTCCTTCTGATTGCGGCGGTGTTGCGGCAGAAGAAACTGGATCAAACTCTTCGGGCCTCGCGCCAAACGATTGCGGATCAATCCATTGGACCAGGCCGACTCCGTTTGCACTGGCGGCGCTGGCAACAAGGCCGGCTTCCTGTTCGGCGAGCGCAGCAAGTTCGAGTTCGCCAAGCTTCGTATGAAGCCACGCGAGGTTTCGCCAGGTTGCGACATTTGGCTGAATTCGAAGCGAAATCTGGAACATCTGCTTCGCCTGGGGATAGTCGCCGACTTTCACCAGCAAAACTCCCATCTCATTGGCACTGCGGGCGTCCTGGTGATCGCATCGTAGGGCGGTGCTCAACAGCGTCATCGCAATATTCCATTCGCATTCCTGGGGTGAACCGCTTTCGTTCAACTTGATTGAATGCAGTTTGCCCAACGACGACAATGCGGAGGCAGCAATCTTGTCTTCACCACATGCCGCGTAAAAGTTGTCGCGGATTCCGCTCAGGTATCGCTCGCGAATTTCGGTCTTGGTCAGCGACCGCGCCTGCTCGGCTGATACGACTCCACAAATGTGGGTGCCGACGACAAAGGACGAGTCAGCGACAGACGATCCGGTTGTGTTGTCGGTGTAGAAGTCGCGGACTTCGTCCAGGATTTGGATCGCAGTTTTCAGGGCGACGTTATGCGTATTCCTTGTGGAAACGCTGTCCCGACCATCGGCGATTGCAACCAGAGCCTGGATGAACTCGCCATGTGCGGTTGCGGTTGCTCCCCGACGAGCCATCGTGTTTCCCTGCTCAACATGACGCATCGCGCGGGCGGCAAATTCCGGAGAGGATGCAGGTTGAACGGCCGGGGAGCGGACCGGTTGGGAATCGTGTGCAATCTCATTACGGGTGTTTTGGTTTGCTGGCGGGAGGACAATCGAGTCAGGTGAAACGGAGCGGGTCGTCGGCTTTTGGGCGGCATTGTCATTTGTTGAGGGTTCGGTTTCGCCGAATTTCGGATTCGCGGAAAACGGGGTCACCGTTTGTTCGACGTTTACGGTATCGTTTTTGAAGTATGGATTCCTGACTGTCTGCAAGGCGGAGTATGCCTGATTTCCGGTGATGTTCGTTCCTGAAGTGTTCCCACGGTTTGCTTCTGACGGAACCGCAGGTGCTTCCAGGGCCGCATTCGAAGTGGAAGGTGATTTGCAGTCTTCGCAATCAGGTTCCGCTGAATTCGCCTCCACATCTGTCAGGTCGCCAGCGAGCGACAACAAATCCAGTTCCTGATCGAGGTTCTTTTCAAGACTGGCTTCTGGATTCGATTCTGACGCTGGCAATACCGGCGATGGCGCTTCGACCTCCGGCTCGGCAGTCCTCGCTGGAGTCGGATCCATTTGGTGAAAATCGATCCCGGCCAATCCGCTGGAATCGGCGTCCGGGCCCCTCGATCGCAGGGTAAAGGCGAGCAACAGAACCAAACAGACGGCGATGGCAACAATTGTCTTTTGCATGTTCAACAACGTTGAATGGGGTGGGGCGAAGTAAAATTCTGTCATGGGCAAACAGAAACTCGATAGCGCGCAGGCCCTAATTGGGGGCATATCCGGTGGTATCGACTGGTCCGGATTTAACGCATTAACCGCTTGAAGGGGTTGTGCCGTGAATTCTGGCGCGGGGGGCATTTATTCACTACAAGCAGAAAAGTGGCCCCAACTTCCCCAACTTCCAGATGCCGATGCGCATGAAAAAACCCGGATTTCTCCGGGTTGATGTCTTTCTTGTTGGGCATCCGATAAACAGTTGCTTGCTGTCAAACAGCGGCAGCTTCGGCAACTGGTTCCGTTTCCGGACCTGCTTCGCCCTCTGCACCCTCTTCTGGCACTTCCGGTTCTTCGACCACAGGTGCCAATGACAGCTCTTCCCGCTTGCCGTCGAACAATTCGGAAATCTGGTTCAATACTTTTTCCATTCCGCGAATCACGAAATCGCGGTCCCGGCGGGAGAACATCGAAGTATGGCCAGTGATGGCAACCGCACCAGTGTATCCGCCGCGCTTGAGATGCAGGGCGACCGGCTCGACAAGGCTTCCTTCACGCTGCTCCGGCAAATGGAAAATCGCAGTCTTTCCCGTTGCAGGTTCGCTTTCTGAAAACCTGACTTCAACAATCTTGTCCACGGTAAGATCAGAAATCTGGTCCACTGCACCGCCGTTCAAGGGCCATTCACCAGTGTCCAGACAAAGTCCGACGTTTTTGGAACTGCACATGCGAATCATCGTCAGCAACTGCTCAGCCGACTCGATGAATTTGAAACTGCGTGCCTTGCGGGCGGCCAACGGTTCCATTTTCAGGCCAATCCGGATTCCGGCTGGCTCCAGCCGTTTGGAAACCTCCTTGATCCGGCCAGTCTGCTTTTCAAAGTTCTCCTGGAACGCGCGAACGTCACTGCCCGATTCGACTTCGATGTAGCAGCGTGGGCATTCGAGGGCGTTTGCCAATTCGATGATCGTGTCCAGCTTGGCAACCTGCTTGGCAAAAGTCTCGTCGTCGCCACCAAAATCGATTGGCAACCGGAACGTGCCGACGGTGATTTTTGCGCTCGTCAAGAACTGAAGGGCAAAAGCCTTGCCCAATGTTTCATGCCGACCGAGCAGATCCGTCATGTCAATTTCGACTGACTGAAAGTGGTAGGTGATCGCCAATTCGATCAGCTCATTTTGACGGCCGCCAGTTCCAAGGCCTCTCAACAACAGAATTTTTTCCATATCGAATGTTCTCCTTTTATTATTACATTGACAGTTTGTTTGTGATCTCAACTGTTCGAAAACCGTGTTTCGGCCTGACCTCTTTTCCAGGTCGAAGCCGAGTCTGTTTTCGCCAGCCATTCCATTTCGGAGGGCGACGCACTGTTTGTTCGCGAACAGGATATTGACCCAACCGATTTCGCTTCGGGCCAACGACTCACCTTGTCTGAACGCCCGGCGGTGGTTGATCGTTGCAACCATGAATCGCAGGGGACAAGGCAGGCGAATTCTTGCTTCAGGTTGAGACTTACCTGCGTCTGGTGAACCTGTAAACAGCCAGACCGGAACCTGAGTACTGCAACGAAGCCGGAGATCAAATGGCGATTTGGTTTTGATGGCATCCGGCCAATCGACCGAATCCCAAAACTTACCGCCACTGACATCGTCCATCTTTTCCGGCCGAATCCTGCGTCCTCAGTTGCGAATTGTGGCAGAAATCGACCGTTTTTGCGAGGGGTATTATTGTCGCGTCCTGCCTTAATCCAACTGATTTCTGGCGAAAACGGCTTCCAGGGGAAAGAATTTGCGCATACCCCAGGCCGTAGGGTCGACTGTGCGGACCAATCCGACCAATCAATTATTTGGTTGGTAGATTGCATTTTGTGTTTTGCTGGTTCGCAAAGCAGACACTTCATCGATTGGCCCGCCAATTTTTTCTCGCCGTCTGGAAAAACCAGTTGACTTGCCAACCCACTAGTGTACCATGTCACCAGCACACCCGTTTGCAGGGATCGGGAATCGTCTGGCACTTCCAAAGTGCCAATCCGATCCGGGCAAGCGTCTCTTAGGGTTTTTCCCATGCAACTTGTTATCGAGCCCAACAACGGCATCCCCATTTACGAGCAAATTGTTCGGCAAGTGAAATACGCGGTGGCCGAAGGGGTCCTTGTTCCAGGCGAGATGATCCCCAGCGTTCGCGAATTGTCGCGGGAGCTAACGGTGAATCCGAACACGGTCCAGCGTGCCGTCCAGCAGCTGCAAGCCGAGCAAATTATCGAACCGCTGCGAGGGCGGGGATTGATGGTCTGTACCGGAGCGAAACGGCAGTGCGTGACCGATCGGCAAAATGTTTTGCGGGACCAGCTGGAAACGCTTGTCGGCGAGGCCGTGCAAAGCGGGCTCGCTCCGGAACGTCTTCGCGAGATGTTTGACCGGGCGTTGACCCAGTCACTCGCACGCAAGCAGTAACCTGCAACCCAACTGATTCAATTTTCCAACCTGACAAGTCTTACAACAGAAGAACGAGAATGGAAAACGTCATCACAATTTCCGGACTGACCAAACGATTTCGCTCGCAAACCGTTTTGGACAATGTATCTCTGCGCGTCACGAAGGGAACGGTCTTCGCCTTGCTCGGTGAAAACGGAGCCGGCAAAACGACGCTGATCCGGTTGATGCTGGGTTATCACCGGCCGGAGTCTGGATCGATCAGCGTGTTGGGTGAGAACCCGTCGCGAAAACCGCTGGCCGTCCGGAAAAAGGTCGGTTACGTCTCGGACAGCCACGAACAATACGAGTGGATGACGGTTGCCGAAGCGGGCTGGTTCACGAGCGGCTTTTACCAGAATGGGTTTTTGGCGCAGTACTCCAAGCTGGTGGATGATTTTGATTTGCCACGCGACAAAAAGCTGCGTGAACTATCCAAAGGAATGCGAGCCAAGACCTCTTTGGCCCTTGCCCTGGCTCCCGAACCGGCTCTTCTGATATTGGACGAGCCGACTTCGGGGTTGGACCCATTGGTTCGAAAATCGTTTCTCGAAGGAATGATTGATCGGGCAGCGGCGGGGCAGACCGTTTTCCTGAGCAGCCATCAAATCGCCGAAGTTGAACGGGTCGCCGATCATGTGGCGATTTTGTGCGGAGGAAAAATCCGCTTGTCGGCACCACTGGATGACTTGAAAAACAATCTCCGGCGGCTGGAAATTTCCCTTCGAGATCCGGAGCAGGTTTTGCCAGCGGCGATCGGACGACTGGAAATTGTCTCTGCGATCCGGTCTGGCCGAACCTGGAACCTGCTGGTTCGTGGCGAATGTACCGAGGCCGTTTCGGCTTGTGAGATGAGCGAGAACACGCTGAACGTTTCGGTCACGCGTCCGGGGCTGGAAGACATTTACGTTGCGATTGCATCCGAACAAGTTGCAGACGTCCCAATTGCCAACGCCGAATCCCGCGTCACGGTCTGATTTTTTTGATTCAAACTGGTCACGAACATGTCGACAACCCTGCCAACAACCCCGACGCACCCGGCATCATTCTCGCCGCCTCGTTCCGCCCTGGTTCATCTGTGCTGGAAGGAACTCAAACAGGTCATACCTGCACATATCGCAATTGTTTGCGTGGCTGTTGTGGTGATTTTTGCCGTTCAGCTATTTCCGGACATGGCGGTTTATCTGATTGGAGGAAACCAGAGTCCGATTCTTCTTTGGAATACCATCAACGTCCTGTCTGCAGTTGTTTGTGCGGCTGTTTTTTATGGCATGGACCGTGAGAATGGATCGTGGGCATGGCAATCGTCGTTGCCTGTTTCCTGGCAGTTGTCTGCGGGATCACGATTGTTGACCGC
>JAYVKA010000598.1:0-4982 GCA_043768885.1 Planctomycetota bacterium | reverse complement strand
GAACCCAGGGGGATGACGTCGTTTTGTTTGCCGGCGGCGGGATGTGCGTTCATGCGTTCATCACATTCACAGGATTGTGGGACGCTGCCCCCAAACGTGCTTCGAATGGAATCGCCATCGTCCGCAGCAATGACGGCGGCGAAACGTGGGGAGACCAAACCCCGGTCATCGATCACACGAATTCCAAATCGCCAATGGAAGACAAGCCGTGGCTGGTTTTTGACCGCAACACCCGCTCTCCTCACCACGGAAATCTTTATTGCAGCTGGACCCGTTTCGACGTTTACGGCAGCGACGATCCGCAAGACACTTCGCAGATCATGTTCGCAACCAGCCGCGATGGTGGCGAAAGTTTTGAACCGGTGATCCGCCTTTCTGACGCTGGGGGTGACTGCAAGGACGACGATGGAACGCTCGAGGGTGCGACGCCATCGGTTGGGCCGGACGGGAGTGTGTACGTGGTTTGGGCCGGTCCGCGTGGTCTGGAGTTTGACAAATCGACCGACGGTGGAAAGACCTTTGGAACCGATCGTGTCATTGGCGATATCGCTGGCGGCTGGAGCAGCGACGTTGCAGGAATCCAGCGGCACAACGGAATGCCGGTAACCGGAGTCGATCATTCGCAGGGAACGAATCGCGGAAGACTGTATGTAAACTGGATCGACGACCGAAACGGGAACAAGGATGTGTTTCTGATCAGCAGTGCCGACGGCGGCGAAACCTGGTCGGAACGGGTGCAAGTCAACGAAGCATCCACGGACAATGGCCGCGACCAGTTCTTTACCTGGATGGCGGTCGATCCGGTCGATGGTTCGGTCAATATCGCCTACTACGATAGGGCGAAAACAGAAGGGACGATGACCGGACTGACGCTGGCCCGAAGCCTGGACGGGAAGACGTTTCAACACTTTCCGGTTGATGTACCGGCATTCAAATGCCAGGCCAACGTATTTTTTGGGGACTACATCGGCATCGATGCCCAACAAGGCAGGGTGGCGATCGGATTCATGCAGTTTCAAAAGGATGGACGGCTGGGGCTGTCTTCTGCGGTTTTTGATTTTCAACCGAACTCGCTGGACTTGATCGAGCATGGATCACGTATGGCTGGGCAACCCAACCGAATTACGGTCCAGCACATTCTGGTCGGTTTCGAGGGTTCGATTCCGGACAAGGCGATTTCGCGTTCGAAAATGGAAGCGGAACAGTTGGCCACTGATCTGTTGACGCGTGCCAGGGCCGGGGAAGACTTTGATGCGCTCGTGAAAGAGTTTACCGACGACGAACATCCGGGCATTTATCAAATGGCCAACTTCAATTCGGTGCCGGATATGAGCCCGGAAGAAACGGCGGACAAGGTTTTCCCGCGCGGGGGCATGGTGCGGGCGTTTGGTGACGTTGGTTTTTCGCTGGAAGTTGGTGACGTTGGCGTCACCGAATACTCGGCGTCCAAGAGCAAATACGGTTGGCACGTGATCAAGCGGATCAAGTGACGTGTTCTATTTCCCCAGCGCTTGTTCAGAACGGGACCTGAATCGCTTCACAAAGAAACTTCATGAACGGCGTGCCGGTTTTGAATGTGTCGGCGACGTGCTGGATAAATTTTTTGGGTCTTCGACTTCGGATCGCTTGAGCGACTTGACTCCGATGAAGTCCTTTCGTTTCAAGTCGTCGATTGCCGGGTGATCGGGTTCGACTCCGCGCGGCGGGCGTTTCAATGAATCGCCGGCCAGGTTGAAATCGCGGCTGAAGGGACCGCTGGCGGAACATTTTTTCCATTTCTGCGGATCAGACAGGATTGCCTCGCGTATTTTTGCGAGAGTTGGATTGTCAGGATGCCAGATTCCGATTCCCAAAAAACATTCATCCGCGGCGATGTGCACATAATAGCCGGGTGAATGGACGTCCTTTCCCATTTGATGCCGGAACTGGATGCCGACGTTGGTTTTGTAAGGCGTCTTGTCTTTGGAGAATCGAGTGTCACGATAAATCCGCATCACCGACCCGCCGATTTTTTTGGGTTCAGCCAGAAACAGCGGCGAAATCCTGTGAAGCGGTTTTGCAAAGGCTTCGACAAATTCCAGAGCCGGTCCGAGAACATCTTCTTCGTAACGGGATTTGTGTTTGGCAAACCAGTCTCGATTGTTATTCTTGTTTAGTTGCGTCAGGAACTGGATCAGTTTGGGCTTGAAGCCAGGAAATGGTAGCTGCATGGGATTGGTTCGGGTCAGGTTTTGGTTACCGGGGTTCAAAGGTTAAGCATATCCAGAATATGCAGGTTCGGTGTTCGGTTGGTGAGAAAAATCACTCGATGAAAATTGAATCAGTTCAGGGCGAATTTCGGTTTCGGCAATTTGTGGTTCGGCATGACCGCTGTGGGATGAAAGTCGGCACGGACGGGATTTTGCTGGGTGCCTGGGCGGAAGTTGACGGTGCCCGGAAAATACTGGACGTCGGAACCGGTAGCGGGTTGATTGCATTGATGCTGGCCCAGCGAAACCTGGGGGCCCGAATTGACGCAATTGAAATTGATCCGGTTGCTTCGGGGCAGGCTGCGGAGAACATGGCGGCCTCGCCTTGGGCTGACCGGGTTTCCGTGACCAACCAATCGCTTCAGGATTTTGTTTCAACCTCGCGGGAAAACAGTTTGCGTTTTGACCGGGTAGTTTGCAATCCACCTTTCTTTCACGGCCAGATCACGGCTGCGGAATCGGCGCGCCAGGTTGCGAGGCATGGAACCGAACTGTCGATGGATGAGCTTGTTGCAGGAGTCGCCGAATTGCTGGAGCCGACGGGAAGATTTTGCCTGATCTTTCCAGATGATTTGTCCGACCGGTTTCGGCAATTGGCAGCGGGTGCCGGTCTGGAAATGTTCCGGCAAACCGTCGTGCATCCGCGCCCCGACGTTCTGGCAAAAAGACGGTTGCTGGAATTCGGCTTTGGAACCGTTGCCGAGCCAGTGTTCGAATCGCTGACTGTGGAAGACTCAAAACATGTTTATAGCGACGACTGGCAGGAATTGACGGGAGAATTTTATGTGTAATTTGGCGAGTTTGATTTGGAGCCTGCCTCAACAGGGGGCAGACACTTTGAAAACCGGGAGGGTCAGACACCCCTTTTGAGGTAAGCCCTTGGCGGGAAATCGTCGCCCGCATCGTATAGAATGGGAAACATGCCAGGGAATCATGACAAAACAGAAGCTCCAGTTGAGATTACGCCCGAAGATCTGGATCGGTCGAGTCGTCCAGGCGGTCGTCGAATTTTGCCGCCCCCCAACTATGGCAGTCGCGCGATGCGATTGAAGCTGTACGTTTTGGTCGGTTCGTTGTTGCTTGTGTTTGTTTTGATGGAGCAGGTTCGCAATCCTGATTTGTGGAGACGAATCGGATTTACCGACAAGCCGGCAGGAACGAAAAGCGACGAGCCAATTTGGACAGAAGTCCGAATTGCTCCGGACGACGAGGAATTGCAGCAAGAGCCGGAAGCCGATTCCGGCAAGAAAATCGCCCCACCCACTGTCGATGAACAGAATGCAGACGTTGGTGGTGACGACCAATCTGTTGTAATCGATGCGGGCAAAGAGTCTGCGGATTTGTGGACAGGTCTTTTTCGCGGATTGAAACCGGACGAGTTGAACACGGTCGCCGCGAGAATGGTTGCGGGAATCGAATCGCCGGCTGGGACGGAAATTGGGGCGGTAGCAAAGACCCTGGACCAGCGCTTGGGAAACGAAGTAACGTTGCGGCTGGAACAGATCGCCATCCTTGGCCAGTCGGACCGGCCGCGTGCGGCTGTGATGGCGCAGGGCGTTGCCCGGGCCCAGATCGAGTGGCGGGGGAAGCTGCGAGCATGGCTGGAATCGGATACGGCGCTCGAGGGCGACAATTCGGAGTTCGTCTCGTTTGAACGGGCGATGCAGTCTGTGGCGATGGAAAAGATTGAGGACCGGACCGGACCGGCGCGAAAGGTTGAAGGTGCAGCGTGGTTGTTGGCTTTGCATCAGTGCATGAAGGCCGATCGCTCCGATGTTCCAACCGAACCAGCGATTTACGAAATGATGACGATGCCATCGCGGTATCGGGCAACGCGGGTTCGATTGAAAGGGCAATTGCTTGGGATCGAGCCGTTGAGAACATCCGGCAATGCGATGGGTATCGAGCAGTACTGGATACTTTGGATCGGAGAGGAATCGGGGGGGAACGTGCCGGCTTGTGTTTATTTGACGAACAAGCCCGACAATTTTCCCGGTGACGAAACCGGATTTGCGAAATGCAAATTGCCGGTGCAAGTCGACGGTTTGTTCTTCAAACTCCGTACGTACACTGCGTCGGATCGTACAAGTGCCGTGTGCCCGCTGATATTGTCGTCCAATGTCCAGTTGATTCAGGTTGCAGATGTCGCGTCGGGAACGGCGGCTGGAACCGGGCAATTGCCTGCGGGTTGGCCGTGGATGGTTGCGGGGTTGATTGCGGTTGCAATTTTTGTCGCGTGGAATGCCTGGCGTAGCATTCGGTCTGGTTTGCGGCATCCGGAACCTGCCGGATTGCGCGAGGGCTTAAAAGTATTGGCCGACAACGACGGAATCCTGACGCATCGCGAACAGGTCGCGCGGTTGCAGGAGCGGATGAAATCATGAGTGGCTTGAATTTTCGGGCCTTCATTGCGGTGCTGTTGTCTTTGTTTTTGTTTTTGTCAGCATCGATCGTCGATGCTCAGGCCCGTTTTTCCGATGCCGATGTCGCGCTGTCGGGTTTGGAACCCAGCGAGGCGGCCTTGATCGCTGCGTCGGGAACCGTGCAGCCGGACGATGAAATCATCAAACGAATCGCCTGGCGGGTTCGCAAAATTCGGCATTCGGAAATTCTGGACGGCGTACAAACCGGCCGTGAAGCCTGGCAGGACGGCAACCTGGATGAGCTGAAGAGATTTCAGTTTCAGCCTGTAACGATTCGGGGCCAGGTGGAAAGTTTGCAGCAGTGGACGGA
>JAYVKA010000597.1:0-5120 GCA_043768885.1 Planctomycetota bacterium | reverse complement strand
ATCAAGCCTGAGGACGATCCGAATCCTTCGTGGGTGCGAGAGAAGTTTGGCATGGGGATTAATACCGCACCATTGCGATGGGTTGGCCGACGTGGCACGAGCAGTATTCGGTTATTGGGTTGGCCGTTGTGGGATTTTCAGGTTGCTGATCCCGTGGCTTTTCAGCCTGACACCAAACCGCAAGCCCGTCATGCCAGGGGGTGGATCGCAATTGGTGATCGAGCAACGGGATTCATCGCGATCGGAGGTCGCGCAATCGGCGTCTTTGCGTTTGGTGGCTTGAGCATAGGCGTAATTTCGCTGGGCGGGCTTTCGATTGGTTTGGCTCTTGCGATTGGCGGCGGTGCAGTTGGGTATCAGGCAATCGGAGGCGGAGCCGTCGGATACAACGCGATCGGTGGTGGGGCGATTGGATATCACGCGGCGGGAGGTGGCGCGATTGCGGTCCATACGGCAGTTGGTGGACTTGCAATTTCCGGAGACAAGGCGGTCGGTGGAATGGCAATCGGGCGAAACAAGTCGCTTGGCGGACGTGAAATGGGAATAGAAGCCAACAGAACTGCAGCCAACGAAATTGTAAAATCGGTGCCATTGGCTTCGTACATGATTCCGGAAATTGGACAACGCCCGAATACCGGAGGCTGGAAATTCCTTGTCGGAGTGGTTTTGATTTCCGTGGTACTCCCAATTGTTATGACCCGCCTTTGCTATCGTCGACGTCGGCCCAATGATCCGGTTGATGATGAATGAATGTGGGCGAGGTTGGGAGATCTGCGCCCAGCGCGGGAGTTGTGTCCGGCGCAGATTCTTTTCACGGGAGTGAAAAGCCCCGTATCCGTTCACTTTGTGAACGAGCGATTCCATTTTCTGCCGTCATCGACTGCTAGCGGGAATCGCGTTGCCGGGGGTGTTGGCGATGGGCTAGAATCCGGGGCCCCGGCGGTAGTTTTCCCCGCCACATTTTCCTGTTCGCATTCCGGTAATCTGACATCATGAAGCTTGACCAGCGAATGCAGGCGATCCGGATGATCTTGTCGGATGTCGATGGCGTGCTGACAGACGGAGGGATCCAGTACGACAATCAGGGGATCGAATCCAAACGGTTTCACGTTCGGGATGGGCTGGGAATAAAGCTGTGGATGAATTCGGGGCACGCCTTTGGCTTGTTGACGGCTCGCAGCAGTCACATCGTCCGGATTCGCGCCGCCGAGCTGCAGATTCCAATTGTCCGTCAGGGTTTTGAAGACAAATTGCCGGTCGCCATGCAGGTGATCGAAGAGCAGGGGCTGAAGCCGGAACAGGTTTGCTACATCGGAGACGATTTGCCGGACATTCCCGTGATGAAGCGGGTGGGGCTGGCGGCGACGGTTGCCGATGCAGCGGCCGAAGCCCGTTCGGTTGCCCACTTTGTCACTTCGCGGTCCGGTGGTGGCGGTGCAGTTCGCGAGCTGATCGAAAAAATTATGGAATCCCAAAAACGATGGAGTGAACAAATTGCCCGCTATCAGGCGTAGACTCTCCACCACCCTAGGCACATTGAACATTGGGTCGTAAAGACGGTACAACGACCTGGCTGGAAAAGGACTTCCAATCATGCACCAGATTCACCCAATAGCGCAATACCTGATCGCCCTGGCGATGACCGTGGCTGCCTATGGCGGTTACGTTTCGTGGTTGGCTCCACAGATCGAAGGGGCACCACCGGTCATTCATGGCATCGCTGCGTCGGATCACAAACTACCGGAAGACGATCGCGCGGCCAAGGAACTTTCGGCCTGGTTGCCGGCGGACAGCTGGGAACTCGGCACCTGCAAGACTCTTCGTACGGAAGACACCACGCTCTATTTTCGCGACTACGTCACACTGGAAGATGGCGCGGTTCAAATTTATCCACTGACGATTGTCATTGCGCAAGGCCAGGGTCAGGACCAGGAAAAACAGCCGCCGATTATCATACGCGCCGCCGAACAGGCTCTTCTGCGATTCGACCGTCCGTTTCAACTTGCTGGCGAAGGTCCGGGGCGATTGCTCAGTGCTCGAATGCCCGGACCAGTTGATATTGTCCAGCCTGGCAATACAGAAGGGAACGAAGGACTGGCGGTGAGAACGAGCAATCTGCAATTGACACCCCAGCGTGTTTTCACAATCGACCGCGTCGAGTTTTCACATTCCGGTTCGTTCGGAAGCGGTCGAAACCTGGTGATGGATCTGGCCCATTCGACTCCCCCTGGCGCAATCAGTACGGGATTCACAACGGTGACCGGTTTGTCCCGTATGGAACTTGCCTTTGTCGATTTTCTGGAGTTGGCATCGGAACCCGTCGGCTCTGCCAAACCCGGTGGGCCTGCAGAAAAGGGCGCGCTCCAGCGGGCCCGGGTCACTTGCGAAGGCCCCCTCGTTTTTGATTTCAAGGATCAGGTCGCCACGTTCTCAAAAAATGTGGCCGTCCGCAGCACGGACGGATCCGGAGACGTACTGGCCGGAGACAAGCTGCAAGTCGTATTTGTCCAGGAAGCAGACCGCTCCACAACAAACAACGTCGCGCAAAACGTCCCGCGACCAGGCGTTCCGAAACTGAAACCCGACCGGATCATCGCCGTCGGCCAGCCCGCTCGATTGGTGATGCCGTCGCGGGATGCCAGCGCTGCCGGAGAGCAACTGGAATACGACATGGGACTTCAGAAAATCCGGGCGATTGATTCGAGAGCGGTCGTCGTTCGACAGGCAGGACAGGAGTTCATCACAAGAAATCTGGAGTACCGGATTCGCGAAGACGGTTCGTTGGGTCCGATGATCGCGGTGGGGCCAGGTAAACTTGTTTCCTCCGGTGCCGCAAGTGCCGGTGCAGACAAAACGCAATCGTGGGAAGTGACCTTTGACGAGCAGCTTACGATCCAGCCTCAAACCGATGGACGGCTGGTTACAGTTTCCGGCAACGCCAACGTTCGTATCGACCAGTCGCAACAAATCGGCGGCCAGCAAATTCGTCTGTGGTTGGCTCAAACTCAAATCCCTTCGCCAACGAGTGGCAGCCCGCAATGGGATTATCAGCCGACGCGAATGGAGGTCGATGGCAACGTGACGATTGGTTTGGCCGAACTGCAGGGCATTACGCGAAAGCTGATCGCGATTTGGAAAGAGCTCCCTGCCTATGCCGCCGGGAATCCGGTTCGTGTTGGAAGTGTACGTCCGAAAAAACAGAACGAATGGACCGTGGCATCGAATTTGCCAACTCAACCGGCCATTCGACAGGTTGTTTTTCGGCCGGCACTGGATGATCGTGCCTTCGTCAAAACGCCGACTTCCAAAACCGACTTCGATTGTGAACTGGTCACGATTCACCTGAACCGGAACGGAAAAGAGACCACGATCGAAATCGTCGAGATGAAGGACAACGTGGTTGTTCGCCAGGTTCCGATTACCAACACGATGCGGGTTGAATCGGAGCCGACTTTTGTGATGACGGGTGACGAGCTGAAACTGACGCCGACTGGCAATGAACAATGGAGAGCCCATGTTGCCGGCTCGGCCCGAATCGACTCGCCGCAACTGGCGCTCGAAGGGGAAAACCTGCAACTGGACCAGGCCTCCAACCGGATTTGGGTCGAGGGTCCCGGCAAGATGAATTTGAAACAGACGAAACCGAAAACGGGTCGTGACAATCAACCCGCCGCGTCGGGTCTGGCAGTCGGGATGTCGGCCAGCGTTGAATCGCTCGTGACCACATGGCAAGGCGGCATGATTTTTGACGGCAACCAGGTTTGGTTCGAACAACAGGTTCGCAGCAACGCCAAACAGCCTGCAAAAAACGGCAACTCATCCGACATTCGTTCGGTCAGCCAGGGACTGACGGTAATTCTGGACCGGCAAATCGACTTGCGCGCCGGAGTGGAAAAGCAGGATGATTCCTCAGCAGAAGTTCGCAGCTTGATCATGATCGATTCGCTGGGGCCGGACCAACAGGTTTTTGGCGTTCCTAAAGGCGGAAACGGTTCGGAGAAACCCGGATCGGTGGTTCTTGAGAAAATCGAACGCGATTCGGCCGACAAACAGGTTGGTCGCCAATTGCTGATGGTCCATCGAATTGAAATGGATGTCGCCTCTGGTGACATCCGTGCCCAGGGGCCGGGCGGAATCGTCCATTGGCAACCTGCCGGTTCGGGAGGCACCCAATCACCGTTTGGCAAACCTGCGGCTGCAAAAGCCGAAGGTGGCAAATCCGAAAAAATCTCCTGCCTGCATGTCAACTTCGATCGTGAAATGCTCGCCAACTCACAGAAGGGCGAATTGAATATCGATGGAAATGTTCGAGCCGTTTTTGCGGATGTTGATTCGTGGGAGTCGCAGCCAAGTCCCGATGGGGATCCACCTCCAGCCGGTGCCACGCGACTGGTTTGTCAGCATGTGAAACTCGTCCAGTGGAAACCGGCTGGCAGCGACACCCAAATGACAAACATGATTGCGACTGGAGACGCCGTAGTTCAAAGCGACTCGTTCGAGGCCCGCGGCATTCGCATCAGCTATGACCAGCAAACCGAGATGCTGGTGCTCGAAGGGGACGCCCGGACCGATGCCAATCTGTGGCACAGTTCCCGACCCGGCTCCCCGCGCGACAATCTCGTCGCCGGCAAAATTCTCTACAACATGAATGACGGATCGACCCAGATCGAAAAAGTCCGCAGTGCTACCATGAACCGCTCCGGGAAATTGATTACTTCCGGACGCCATCGGAAATCAATGGCGCTAAATACCGAATTGCGTTTCTACGGCACCAGGCAGGCCCAAAATGCCAAGTTCCGAAACAGATCCACAGGTACTTTACAGATCTTTCAAAGTTGTCTGGGGGTAATTGGGGCTGCCAAACATCATGTTGCTTACCATGCACCATGCAACTTCACATGATGGTACGTGGCTGTCCAGGAAACTGTTGGTGGTACCGTTTGCGCCGCTTCGCAAAACCGGATGAACTAGCCGTTCCCGCATCTGATGCGCCCCTTCGTTCATGGGGCCCGTCCGAGTCCCTACAGTCGCTTGTACCAGTAACCGATCGGTCATTCGAAGCCGGATTCCTCTGACTTCCAAAATAAATCGGAAAATTTCCTTAGGGCAAAAATGAAAAC
>JAYVKA010000596.1:0-6279 GCA_043768885.1 Planctomycetota bacterium | reverse complement strand
TCGGGAGCTTCGCTGGAATTGCTAAACCGGACGGAACGCAACGCTGCTTGCCATGCGGCCAGATTGCCGGTGCCGACAAGTGTCATGATGCCGGTTACTGAATCCAGGGAACCTGAAATGTTGGACGTGTTGGTAAACAGAAGCGAATCATTGCCAGTGGAAAACGCTCCGATGGCGATGGTTGCAGACGTGATGGCCGCGTCCGATGGGCCGACAACCACCAGGCTTTCATCAATGCTGACTGCTGCGCCATTTTCCACGAATTGCTGGTTGGTACTGCTGGCCGTTATCCCCAACTCCCGCACCAACTCTGGCCCGCCAAAAATGGATGGGTCAATATCGGCGTCCTGCAATTTGGCAAACATCGCATCCAGTCTTGCTGTTAGGCCGGGTACTCGCTCGCTCTCAAAGCCCTGAACAACCGGATTCTCAAGTGCGGCCCCACCACGAACCAGTCCATCGGTTCCGGCACTCCCGTCAATTAGAGACTTCTTGCCGACCTGAACCCGTGCATCAAAAACAACTTCGTCGTTGCCGGTTCCGCCATCAATCGTCAGCTTCTTTTCCAGCCGCGATTGCTGTGTGGTTTGTCCTGGCAGAATCGCCAAAAAGTCATCGCCGTTGCCCAGCCGGAATCCGGAATTACGCCCAGCATAGGTTTCGCCAGCCAACAGAACCGCATCGTTGCTGTTGCCCGTATCGACTTGCAGTTGCTTTCGCATCCCCATGTCGTTGACGGCCAACACGTCGTCACCATCACCGGTCGAAATTGAAATATGCAATCCGGCAGCGTGCGCATTGATGGAAACGATATCGTTGCCCTGTTCCATCAGCGTGCTGGAAGAAACAAGAGCATACAGGTTGTCCAGTTGCAGGACATCATTGCCTGCGCCCATGTTGGCAGAAAAATTCCTGACAAGGCTGTGGCTGACTTCAAACGAATCATTGCCCGCGTTGCCTTGCAGCAACAAATCCGAGGCCAGCACCAATCCGTGCAACCGCACCTGGTCATCGCCTTCATTCATCCGGATGTCTACTTCACGCAATTGCTGGGTGACGCTGAAAGCCGCATTGCCTCCGTTGATGGTTGTACCGTCCAGTCCGGTCACCGTTGCATGTCCATTGGCTGTCCCAATGATTTGGACCTGATTGGCAAGCGCATCGCCAACAACCAGCAAGCGCCCCAGATCGATCGAAACCGAAAGATTTCCGGCCAGCAACATTCTCGGTTCGAAAATGTCGTATTGAAGGCCACCGAAGCATTGCCATTTGGAAACGCGACAACGCCGCTGCGGATTGTTGTTTGTCATATCGTGATGGGCTGGTAGAAATCAGGATCGAAAAGCGAATTGAGAGTACTCAATAGTGAATTTGCAGGATGAATCGAGCCTGGCGAAAGCAGGTTTGGCAAGTTCGTCAATTCAGCCGTCCATCGGAAATAAAGTCCTCTGAGGTACCCAATACTAGGCGGCAATTGCCGGTCAAGCAAGAAACTCACACGGGCAGACCTGACAGCAAAAGCCAGGGAAGTCTCTTTCCCTGGAATCGCTACTATCCAAACTCCATTTCATCCATTTAGTTGCGGATTTGACGGTTTTTCCGGCAGCCGGGTTCATGACAGGCACCCGTTCTTCGTGGATCAGTAAACCGAAGAGTATAGGTAACAGGGAAACGGCGCGGTTGGGAAGCGGAGCATTTGGAGTTCGGTCGGGATTTTGTTACGAATGCCTCTCGTCTCTACTCCCCTGCCACAATAAACACCCGTCCGGTTTTTGGGGCGGGGTTGTTGCTCCAGGCTGAAGTTACGAGGAAGTCGATTTTGCCGTCTCCATCGACGTCACCGATTCCGCAAGCGTCGAAACCCAGCGTGTCGCCGGATTGTTTGCAGGTGATGGTCCGCAACAGTTTTCCGCCATCGGCCAAACTGTAGACGTAGATCTTGCCGCCGGACGTTGCGCCCTCCCGGTTTTGCCAAGCACCAATGACCAGGTCGCCGATTCCGTCGCCATCAATATCGCCGGCATCGCTGGGAGATGTCCCCAGGCCTTCGCCCGCATTTTTCCCATGGATGGCAAGCAGTTCGCGTCCGTCAGCACCACTGTGAATAACAACCTTTCCGCCACCCTTTGCTTTCGTGTTGTCGCTGAAATCCGAGGCGTAAACGTCGGGCGTTCCATCGCGATCGACGTCGCCGGGGAACGAAAGAAACATCTGACCAAGATTGACGCTGTTTTCGTCACCTTCGATTTTGAATCGCAATTCGGGTTTGGAGTCTTTGACGTGATAAACGCAAACGCACCCCCGATTGGACGGTCCGGCATTCTGCGCTCCGATTGCGATCAGGAACTCGCCATCGCCAATTTTTTCCACTGCTGCTGCGTTGCCAAAACCGTCACCGGATCGATCGCCTGAAAAATCAAATATGGATTCGGCTGTTTTGCCTGAATAAACAATTACGCGACCACTCTGCCTGGCCGCTCCGTCGCCAGCCATTTCGCCGACGAGAAAATCGGGAGTCGAGTCGCCGTCGATGTCACCGCACTCGCTGACTTCGTAACCAAACTGACCGCCCTTTGTATTTCCCTTGAGCGAATGGAGCACCGACGCGTCTTTGCCTGAATAAACGAAGGCAGCACCTGTACCTCCCGCCGTCGGAGCCCCGGCGATGAAATCGACCGTACCATCGCCGTTAACGTCGCCGATTCCGGTGGCGCTATTTCCAAGTGAATCACCGGGCTGTCCTGTGACCGAGTAAATCAGCTTTCCCGAACGACTGGAGTAAACATAAATCTTGCCGGCACCACTGTTGTGGGTCGGCGCGGTGGTGATGAAATCAATGATGTTGTCGCCATCGAGGTCGCCGATGCGGCGCGCGGTCCAGCCGAACTGGTCCCCGGCCGCCTCACCAGTCCATTTGCCTATGATCCGGGTCGGTTCGACAAACAGCTCGTCATCGGCCAGAAAATCAGGGATCAGCTTCTTGAAACGCGGATCTTCCTTGATGTTGTCAAAATCGGAATCGCCTTGCATCTGTCCAAAGTTTGCAAAGCCTGCTTTGATCGCCTCGTCGAGCGCGGCAAAGGTCTCGTCCGGCTTGTTCTGCATCGACCAGGTGCAGGCGATGTTGTAAAGCGAGTTGATTTTTACCTGGGGGAATGATTTGCTTTTTTCGAACATCCCGCGGGCTTCGTCGTACCGCTTCAGTCCGTGCAGCGAATTACCCAGCAAATACGTTGGGCCTGGTTTGTCCGGAAACTTTTCTGCCAGCTGACGAAGTGCTTTCTCTGCAGACGCAAAGTCCTGTTGTGCCAGCAATGCTTGAGCCCTTTGTATTCCGGCCGTCAATTCCGGATCAGACTGTAACGCCTGATTTGCTTGTGGCGTCGGCGCTCCGAGCGCAAATTCGCCAGAAAGGCACAATGAAATTGTGATCGTCAATATCGCGAACAAGTGTTTTGCCTTCATCGTTCCCTGTCCCTTAATCAAGTCTGCCCCGTGAATCAACCTGCTAGCACAATACCCAATTCAATTGTGTCGAAAACCATCTGCATCAATCCACGAGATAGCCTCATTTGATTTCCTGAGGACCACCCTCAACGCCCATTTCGACAGAAAACTCATTGGGCGAACGGAAGATGGAACTATTTGAGCACAAAAATCGGCTCGTTTTCGCGATCCTCGTAATCAGAAATTGCTCTTGAAATATAGACGTTGGAGGAAACGATCTTGCCGTCCGCATTGATTTCGAACGACAGCGCCCCTCCTGCCTGTTCTTCAAATTTCACATCACAGTACCACCTTTGTCCATTCCGCTGCCGTAGGACATCTATTCGCCAGCGAATACCGTTCCGCGTTTTGGGGAATATGCCTTTTCGATTCGGCCAAATGAACCAACTGATTCACAAACATTTCACGCCTCCAGGGAATTGCGGCTTCCCATCTCTCGTCAGTAAACAGAGCCCGGTAGCCCTCCTTGTCTTCGCCGGAAGTGACGCCAATCATTTCGAAACCATTTTCAGATACGGTGAGTTCGCCTTCCGGCTCCGATTGCTGGACGGTTTTTTCCTGCAAGGCAACGGAGTCGGCGTCCGAAACCTGAACCCAAATCTTGTCGATTGAAAGAACGATCACGCCAGGTACGAACGAACGCCCGCAAGCACCACCGAATACTTTCTATTTCATGCTTGACTGCGCCCTTCGATTTTCTTGCATTGTGTTGTGAAAACAGCGCTATCAGCCTGTTGACAATTTGAGCCGTGACGCGTCAGCGGCCGGGTGGCTTTCCCCGGTGCCTGACGACACTCGGCTCACTTGTGTTTCAAAGTTTCCAACTGCATTACCCGGCTGCTAGTGGTTTTCCTTCAGTCTCCGGATCAGGTCCGCGTATCGCTGGTCCTTTCTGATGTTGTCAAAATCAGAATCGGTTTCGACCTGATTGGCATTGCCAAAACCCAAACCGATCGCCTTTTCCAGATGGGCGAAAGCCTGGTCAGTGTCATTCTTCAGGGAGTATGCACAAGCAAGGTTGTAGGTTGCGATCTCCGCGAACTGTTCAAACCCGGCAGCCTTTTTGTGCGCTTCCATCGCTTCATCAAGTTTGCCGCTGAGATGTAGGCAATAGCCGTATTTGAACCAGGCTTCGCCGTTTTCAGGATCAAGATTCGTGATCTTCGCGAACAATGGGAGCGCTTCGTCGAAAGACCCGTCAGACATCAGCCCCGTCGCCTTTTCCATCAGATCGTGCAGATCGACGTCAGCCGATTCAGTCTTTTCCACTTCCGCTGATTGGCTTGAAGCAAGACCAGCCACAGCTGACCTGGCCAGCTCGACCGCCTTGTCCAATGCCAGGTCGGCAGAAACTGCAACATCGGGTTTGACGCCCACTCCTTCCCAATTCTTTTCCGTGATCGGGTTGATGGCCCGGGCAAACGGCATCGTGATGTGCATCCGCTTGCCAAGTGTCACGGGCATAACCGGATGCGCTCCTCCTCCGGTCGTTTCGCCGACAATGATTCCCCGTTTGAGATTCTGAAGGTTGTAGGAAAACTCCTCGGCACCTGAAAACGTGTAGGAGCTGGTCAAAACGAATACGGGTATGGACTTGGAAAACTTTTTGCCAGGGACATCTTTTTGCGTCCAGGTCTCTGTTGTCGTCTCGGTTGGCCGATTGTAAAAACTGTTCAGATGAACTGGTTCATCAAACAGGTAACTGCTCAGAAATGCGATCAGTTCAGGTGATCCGCCACCGTTTTCGCGCAGGTCAAAGATCAGCGCGTTACTGTTTCCAAGAAAGTTCATCGCGGCGGCGGCCGTGTTTTGGGCTACTCTGTCTCCGGAAAAATAGTTGAACTTCAAATAGCCAACTCCGCCTGGTAACATTTCCGCTTTCACAAAACCATGATTGTCTGCTGGACGACGCCCGGGGCTCGCGCCTGGTGGACGCGGGCTTCCGGCACGGACCCGCAAGTGCTTGTCATGACAGATTTCACTCAATTGCTCGCTCAGCTGTGAAGCAAATTCGCCAGCGACCACAAACTTGTCGAAGCCGCCATCCGCCTGTGATTTTTCAACTGCAGTGGCCATTTCGTTTCCAACCTCTGGAAAAACATATTTGGAGCGAAGTTCCCTTGCCAGACGTTCTACAATCTCAGTTCTCGCATCGGCACTCAATGGCGAGTCGTCAGCATCCGGGCCGTGATCACCGCCCATTTCAAGTGCCACCGAATGAATTTTGTGCGGCGGATTATCAGTCAGAGTGACTGTCATCACGACATCGGGTCCGTTTTCCGTTTCGCAGGTCGCAGATATTCGGTGTTCAGAAGAGCTGATAATTTTCTTGAAAGTCAGTTTCCCCAGTTGAGACCGAAGCTGATCCGTTTGGGCCTTTCGTTGTTTGACCGTTTCCTCGTCGTTCTTTTCGAATTCATCCTTTAGAAACGCAGCCCGTGAGGCATCATCCGAACTGTTAGCAGATTCCAGCAACCCCGCCAGGGCTTTGCCTGCTGAAGTTTCAGGAATCGCTTCCTGCCCGAGCAGCGGTGTTCCCCATTGGCCCTGCAAAAAAATCAAACAAAACAGAATCGCGGCCAGGCATTGTCTGGTTTTCTTCATGATCTCTTCCTTTAGTTATGCAACTCAACCACGACCCCTATTCCAGATTGTACGCATAAAGTGACTTGATTGTTTCAAGTTTGTATGGATAATTGTCACCATGACAATATGGATTCCAACTCTGCCCGATGGCGTTCAGAACAAATACGAAGCGATTGCGGAGGCAAT
>JAYVKA010000595.1:0-3180 GCA_043768885.1 Planctomycetota bacterium | reverse complement strand
CCCGCGATGTCGACGTTCGATTGTCCGAACCGGGAGATCTGCGAGGTCCGGCGGATTTCCACGAATACTCCTTTGCAGGCACTCGTCTCCCTGAACGATCCGGTTTATGTCGAAGCTGCCCAGGCACTCGCCCGTCGAATGATTCGGGAAACGGAAGGTTGGCTGCCTGAGACTATTGTGCAAACCGGGTTTCGCCTGTGTCTGCAAAGATCGGCGACTGAACAAGAAGAAGAGAAACTGGTTTCGCTTTACAACGACGCGGTTGAAGAATTCAAAATCGATTTGGCCGGCGCTACGAAAATCGCTACCGATCCGCTGGGGCCAATACCCGTCGGTATGCAGCCCGCAGAGTTGGCTGCGTGGACCACGGTCGCAAACGTCCTGTTGAATCTGGATGAAATGTTTATGAAGCGGTAATTGAAAATGACTGATTTCAACAATGATCGGATTGGCTGCGGAACCCGTCGCCATTTTTTGCAAACCAGCCCATTGGCGCTGGGCGGTGTGTTCTTGGCCAGCCAGTTGGCCCAGGCCGCGAATCCAGGAAACGGAAATTCGCAAGACGAAACCCAAACGAGTGGCGCGCGGCAACCGCATTTCGAGCCGAAAGCCCGGAATGTCGTCTACATCCACCTGGTCGGTGCGCCTCCGACACTCGACCTGTTCGATCCCAAACCTGAATTGAATCGGCTGGACGGTCAAGACTGTCCGGCGTCGTTTTTGGAAGGCAAACGATTTGCATTCACAACAGGCGTACCCAAACTTCTGGGATCGCCCCGAAAATTTGCCCAGCATGGTTCGTCCGGACTGTGGATGTCCGACGCGCTGCCACGTTTGCCCGGCATCGCCGACGAATTCTGCATGGTTCGGTCGATGTACACTGACGAATTCAATCACGCGCCTGCCCAGTTGTTTTTGTTGTCCGGTTCCCCACGCAGCGGACGACCTTCGATGGGTTCATGGGTCACCTATGGACTGGGATCGGAGAATGAAAATCTGCCCGGTTTTGTCGCGCTAATTTCCGGCGGTACGACTTTGGATGCCGGCAAGAACGCCTGGGGCAGCGGATTTTTGCCGTCGGTCTATCAGGGCGTCCAGTGCCGGTCGAAAGGGGATCCGATTCTGTACGTGAACGATCCGCCAGGCATGTCTCGCAAGCTGCGACGCCGGACGATTGACGCGATCAACGAGATGAACCAGCTCCAGCATCAGGAACTGGGCAGCCCGGAAACGCTGACACGAATTGCACAATACGAGTTGGCCTATCGAATGCAGATTGCCGCGCCGGAAGTCATGGACATATCCAAGGAATCGCAGGCAACGCTCGACGAATACGGCGCAGTGCCGGGTGAAGCCAGCTTTTCCAACAATTGTTTGCTGGCCAGACGGTTAATCGAAAACGATGTCCGATTTGTGCAGCTGTTCGATTGGGGCTGGGACTTTCACGGCACCAACGCATCAGAAGGGTTGACCGACGGTCTCGGCAATCGATGCGCGGCGATGGACCGGCCCGTGGTTTCGTTGATAAACGACCTGAAACAGCGCGGCCTGCTGGACCAGACGCTGGTGATTATCGGTGGAGAGTTTGGCCGTACGCCGTTTCGCGAAGGCCGCACGGCGAAAAGCGATATTCTGGGACGGGACCATTATCCCGATTGCTTTACGATGCTGATGGCCGGCGGCGGAGTCAAACGCGGACTGACCTATGGCGAGACAGACGAACTCGGATTCTCGATACTCAAAAACCCTGTACACGTCCACGATTTCCAGGCAACGATTTTGCACTTGCTGGGCCTGGAACACACGCGATTGACTTACCGCCACCAGGGCCGCGATTACCGCCTAACCGACGTCCACGGCAAAGTCGTCCACGACATCATTGCCTAGTACGTCCAGCAAGCCCACCAATCCGCCGCGAGTTCAAATTCTCAATCGAAATCTTCCATCTCCAATTGTCTGGATAAGACGCTCCCGGTCGTCGATCCCTTTCTTGCATTGGAGATGGATTTCATGCGAGAGCGAACCCCAGAGCACAGCAAGTCGTGCATGGTCGACAGCGGCCTCTTCAACAATTTTGGTGTGATGCGTGAATCCAGCCCTCGACCCGGATTCATCGAGTTTCCATCCGTATTCAGGATGAGCGTCGATGTATCGTACCAAATAGATCGTGGAACGGCCTGCCGGAATCCCAGCGCCCATTCCAAAGTGTGCGACTTTCATTTCGCCAGCAAACCTCTCGGGAGTGTCGTTCTTGAGCTCCTCCAACACCAAGACCGTGGGCCAATGATATTTGCTATGGTCATGATCAAACCGGGTGAACGCACCCGAAACCATTGAGTCACGAAAATGGTGAGGTCGGTCAAACTGTTCAACTCTGACTGTCAGTTGTTGGCGAACGAAAAAATGGGTCGCCTCCCAAGTGACGCTCTCGCCAAGTTCGATTAGGCCGGAAGTTCGCCCGGCGATTACTCGTTCGTTTGTCCTGGATGTCGAGTCGATGTGTAAATCGATGCTGCGCGACAGATCAAACACGGTTTCAATTGGAGCGGCAATTTCGGTCGTCAAAACAATTGCCGGCATGATTGAACAAGTGGGCGAGGCAACGAGTCCCCGCAAAGTTGCGATGAAAGGGACTCGATGCCTCGTCCACTTCCCGAAACCGGGTTTTGAAAGGCCCTCTAGTGTTTGTGCGGAGTGTACGGCGCGATGGTTGCGGTTTTCTTTTCGCCTTTGAATTCGATTTCTACGACGACACCAAGTGCAATCGCGGTCGCCAGGCGTTGGTCATCCCGCTGAAAATGAGCCGTTTCGCCTTCGGCGTTTGGCTCGACCGCCGCCAGCTCAAAGGATTCCGGATTCTCACCGGTTGCTTGCCGAACGGTAACCGAAGCTGCTTTGATCGGCATGTCGGCTGTTCCTTCCGCGTTCAAAACGTAGATGTCGATGATGTCGTTTTCGCCGTAGTACTTCCACTCGGCAGCAAACCCAGCGTCGCCAAAACTGATCGGGTGCCCATTGTGGACTTTGCTATGCACATCGGGGTTTCCTTTTCCAGCCGCGTCGTGGGCTTCATGGTCATGGTCGTCTCCATCGTGATGGACGTCACCGTCTTTGTCGTCGCTGCTGTGGTCGTGTCCATGATCGTCGTCGTGAGCCGTACTCGCGCCAGCCTTGGCTGTG
>JAYVKA010000594.1:0-3745 GCA_043768885.1 Planctomycetota bacterium | reverse complement strand
CTTCGGCGGGTGGGTCCGCTTCGGCGGGTGGGTCCGCTTCGGCGGGTGGGTCCGCTTCTTTGGCGTTCAATTCATCCAGCCAGCGTTGCATCGGTGGATGCTCCAGGCTTCCTTTGACTCGACGTTCGAATTCATGTGCGAACGTCAACAATCGGTCATCGTCATCGACATGCCCGGTGATCAATGTTGTGCGCGGCCGATAGTTGCCGTTGGACAATTCGATCACGCGGGGCAATACAACGGTTGGGTGCCCGGTCAGGTTCGTGTGTAGCAGGTCATTGCAATTGAGCAGGAAATCGATGCCGCTGATTGCTTTTTCAAAATCCTGCATCAGCTTCATCCGGACCCGCTGCATCCGGACATAATCGACGGCAGGTGTGAACATGGCGGATCGCAACGATTGCGGCCAGGTATTCCAGCCTTCGGTTTTGCCAGACCGCAAGTCCGTGTCAAACATCGCAGCCGCTTCGATATCGATGATGTTCAGCATCGCCGACATCGGATAATTTTCGGGCAGTTTTACCGCGACCAGTTCGACTCCCATTTCGCGAACCACCTGGATCGACTCGTCGGCGTCATCGTTGAGAGCCCGTTCCGGCACCCCAAGCCGGATTTTTCGAAGGTCGATTTCGCGTGGCCAATGGAAACCGGTTGTTCGCGCAGCGGGATCGCGTCCATCGGAACCGTGAATCGCCGCGAACACCAACGCACAATCTTCGACGCTTCGGCACATCGGTCCGAGTTTGTCAAATGACCAGGCCAATGGCATACAACCATCGCGACTGATTCTGCCAAACGTCGGCCGCAATGACGTAGTGCCGCAACGAGTGGACGGCGAAACTATGCTGCCAAGCGTTTCCGTTCCGATGGCAAAACCGACCAGTCCCGCAACGGTCGCCGAAGCTGACCCGGCACTGGATCCCGATGATCCCCGCTCAGGGTTCCACGGATTGCGGGTCATGCCCCGAAACCATCGGTCCCCCATCGCCAGCGCACCAAGGCTGAGTTTGGCAACAAGTACAGCACCGGCATTGGAAAGTTTATCGGCAATGGTCGCATTGCGTTGAGCCACGGTATTCTCGCGTGCCGGAATTCCCCAGGTGGCCGGATAGCCCTGAACAGAAATCAGATCTTTTGCGCCCCACGGAATTCCGTGCAACGGCCCGCGATAACGTCCCAGTGCAATTTCCCGGTCGGCCCGTTCGGCCTGGTCCATCGCCAACCGCTCAGTCAAATTCACCACGCAATTCAAAACCGGATCAAACCGTTTGAGCCGTTCGATATACATTTGCGTTAGCTCAACACTGGTAACTTGCCGGTTGCGGACAAGTTCCGACAGTTCGGTGACTGGCAGAAAAGCCAGTTCATCTTCAGGCGGACGTTTCCCGACCGTCCATCCACCGGTCGCGCGAAACGTTGTTTCGGAGTCAGGATTTGCTGTCGCCTGAATGGCTGGCAACGGCGTAAACCGCAGTGCCATTGGCGTTTCTTCATCGAGTGCGATTTTTCGAAGCTCTTCCAGTCCCGCCGAATTTCGTTTGACCGCCCCAACGATTTCCTTTCGTTGTTCGTCCGTCAGCGTTACACCGGTGATCCATTCGGCTTCCAGCAGCGTTTGTTCGTCGATTTCCTTGTCCCGTTGACCGAGGGACAAGACAGCCCGGCCCAGTGGCGTCGCACCCAGTCCCAAGGGTGCCAATACGGCAAGTAGTTCACGGCGGTAAAGCATGATGAAGGCTCCAGGATTACTGATACTTGTCGAGCGAATTGGTCTTGTGGTAATGGATCTTGCCAAAGATTTTGCTGCATGGGGATCGTTGGCAAGATCCACTGCGGGGAAAAATGAATTGAATCATAAAAAAACGCCACCGTTTCCAGTGGCGTTGTTTTGAGTCCCCGAGGAAGGACTCAATTTGAATTGTCTTGAACGATAGGCATTACCCATCCCGGCAGCGAGATTCGGAACAGCGGGCAGGAATCGTTACCGTCCACCGAATCCGGCAAAGATTGGCGTTCCCTGACGGGTTGTCCATCCAGTGCCAGTCCCCACTCCAATGGTGACGCCATCACTCCTGGACTCGCCTTTCACGAAGTTGACTCCGCGAACGCTGTAACCAATGTCTGCAAACGAAGCCCAGGTTGTTTCGCTTACGAAGGTAACATCATTTGCCGGATCGATACTGCCCAGCATAACTTCTGCCATGCCGGTGGTAGTCCTTTTGTTGAAGAATGGATCATCGTCTTCCCAATGAGCCAACGCGGTACCTCCGCCGCCACCTTGTTCAATGGGGACGAAAAGCGCGAGCGTGTTTCCTGATTCTTTTCGGTATGCGTTCAAGGCATACTTCCCGACGAAGTTCGTCAGACCATTGACCACCGGCGCAATTGCATCGTTCTGCGCCCAAAGCGAACCGAATCCGATCGCGTGAGCCATCTCGTGACGAATAACCGCGTCCAGTGAACCGGTTGCCAACAGGCCCGGCAAATCTTCGATATCAAACATCATCGTTGATTGCTGGGGTATGGCGATTCGGCGTGTCAGTCTGGAATTAAAATATCCGGAACCCTGAGCGTCCAGGGTCACGTTGAAAGCTGCGTTGGGTCCGGCCTGGCCGAGGATTCCGCCCGCGCCATCAATCATGGGACTGCTGGCAATAATTCTCAGTTTTCGAAGTTGCGCCTTTACCGTTCGGGGCAAACTGCTGCTGTAGCCAACAATTCGGGATTCCCAAAATGATTCTGCATTCTTGAATGCTTTCTGAAATCGTGCATCCACCTGGGAAACATCGACGTCCATAAAATCATCAGCCCGCGCGCCAGGCACCGCCCAACTGCAAGCCAACACTGCCAACAGGCAAACGAGTTTTAACTTCATCTGAATAAGTCCTCGGTTCTGAAACTTGATGACGCAAAATTCGGGAACGCGTTGCTGCCCTGATTTCTGCCGGTTGCGTGAAGCCCGATGCTTGCAGACAAATAATTAACGAAGTGATGTCTTCGCTTAAGATCAGAATAACTCCCCCGCCATCACGACTCAATCATCAAACTGCCCGGTTACCCCACTTTTCCAGAAAACGCCGGTTTTGGCGAAAACGGGGACTTTGACGGCTTTTTGCCTTCCCAAACTGCCAAATGGCACGCAAGGCATTTCCGGGATGTTCGGCAGAATTCGCTTTTCTTGTTCAACCCTCACAGTCGGGCCAACCGATACTACCATCGAATGGATGTTCCTGCCGTGAGTTGGAGCACCGATTATCCACCATCAGATGCCGGAATACGGACTCATGTCAATATTGAGACAGTTTGCAGCTGCCGTCGCCCTGGTCATAGGGCTGAGTACCATTGCTTGGGGGCAAGCGTCGGTGCCGAGCTCAACATTCTCGCCCCAAGGCGTCGAGTATCCGGGTAACACCCGGCCGCTCGCCGAACCGGGGATATTTGACTACGACGGTCAGATGTTTGCTCCCGTCGAATTCAACAACTTTGAAGACCGGGCGCCCAATACGGGTTTCTATTTCACGGTTGACCGAATTTACAACAGCATCAGCCGCGGCGGAGTTCGCCCCGTCGGGCCGAATTCTCCGACCAGCGCAACGCCTACCGGCAGCGACTGGCAATGGGGCAACCGCTACAACGCGGGATGGATGACTGACGCCGATAGCGGTTGGGAAGGAGTCTATGAGTATTCCAGCGGATCGTTTTTTGCCGCTGGCAGCGACGTCCTGGTTGGAAACCCAATGATGGT
>JAYVKA010000593.1:0-11724 GCA_043768885.1 Planctomycetota bacterium | reverse complement strand
TTCCAGCGTGGCAAGTTTTTCCGTCCACTCGGTGACCAGGTCGGGCTGGTTGGTTTGTTCGTAATAACGGATGAGGTTGCGGTAACAGGTGGCTACGTTTTGATGAAAGGCGGGAGGTGGGAGATTCAATTCGAGGTTGCGGCAGCCGGATTCGAGCATCGGGCCGGCTTCGTCAAACTTTTCCTGATCGAGCAGGCAGGCACCAAGCAATACGACTGACTCCTGGCAAGTCCAGGTTTTTGCCGCGTTGGGCATTTTTCCGCTTTCGATCGTTTCGAGCACTTCACGAAATACCGTTTCGGCCTCGGCCCGTTCGCCTTTGGCATAAAGTACACGCCCAAGCGAAGTTAGCGGTTTGGCCATCCAATAGGCCTGCGGATTTTTTTCTTCACGAATAACGTTCAGCCACGAACGGCAATACGTCTCGGCGGCGTCGAGGTCGCCGGCCCGTTCGTAAGCCCAGATCAATTCGTGCGCAACCCACTTCAATGCCGGATCGCCTCGCCCTTTTTCGACCACCGTCTTGAGCATTGCGACCGCTTCGTCGTGCTGCCCGGCGTCGCGCAATGAGCAAGCGAGATTGGCCATAAAGATCAATGTGACCGGTCTTTCCGGGCCGTACTTCTCGGCATGCGCCGCGAACAGTTCGCGCTGCAGCGGAATCGCTTCCTCAAATTTGCCGCATGACCAATAGGCGTTGGCCAAATTGTTGGAGCAAACATTCGCCTCGTTTGATTCGGTTCCGAATTCGCGATCAATGATCTCCAGAATCGACAATTGCGTGCTGATTGATTCATCAAACCGCTTGGCCTGAGTCAACGCTTTGGCCAGCAACAACCGCGACATGATCGTGCTGGACTGGAACTCGCCAAACAGCGACTCTCGCGCGCTGGCTGCTTGTTCCAGCAATTCGATCGCGTGGTCTGCATTTCCCCTACTCGATTCGCATTCCGCAAAATACTCGACGCTGTCCAAAAATTCCAGGTTGGTTGACAGCGATCCATCCTCAAGCGAAAACCCGTTTCCAATTTCCGGATAGTGTTCGATCAGAATGGCGCGAGCAAGGTCGGGTGTGCGATTGGACAAATAATGATGAGCCAGCACGTTGACGGCGGTGCGGACTTTGGGATGGCTGACGTCGTGCTGTTCCAGTTCCAGTTGCAAAGCCTGCTTCAGCAAATCCAGCCCTTTTTCCCGATCACCCAACCGAATGTCCGCCGCGGCCGTCGCGTGCAAACTGCGAACAACACCTCTGCCGGCAACGTCAGTTTTTTTACGCAGCGCCAGAACGTTTTCGTGCAACTCGCGAGATTCCTTGACTTTTCCAAGTCCGCTGAGAATGACGGCCTTCAGATATTGGCTGTCGAGCGTGCGGTCACCTTTCTCGTCCGTGTTCAACTGATAAATCGACATGGCCCGCTCGACCAGTGGCAATGCCGCTTGAAAAAGGCGCTGATTCTTTAACAGACGTGCGACGGTCATCAAGAGTTCGGCCTGAACCAGTGGTTGCCCGGGGAAGCGCTTTTCCAGTTGCTCAGGTTCCAGCCGCGGCAAAACGCGCTGGGCCAAATCGTTGATCGTCGGGTTCGCGACGTACTGCAAGTTTCCCAAACCAAGAGCCCGTGCCCGGTCCATGTTTGCGATTTGAAAACTTTCGTCGGCCTGATTCAGCAAATCGTCAAACAAAAAATCGCGAACCGAACGGGCAATTTCCGACTGGGTCTGCGCGGCGACCGACTGTTCGTCCGCCCGTTTCTTTTCGAGAGTGATGTCAAGCAAACGGTTTCGCAAAAGATTCTGCTGAACCAGTGCGACACTCAGCCCCACCGTCAACGCGACAAAGGCCAAACCCAGCGCGCCGGCCAGCGCGGGATTGCGACATGTCCAACGCCATAAACGCCCGGTTGCGCAAACAGGACGTACCGCAACAGGCATCCCATTGAGCCAGCGATTCAAATCCGCCGCGAGGTCCCCGGCATGTGCATAACGATCGGCCGGTTTCTTCTCGAGGCACTTCAGACAAATCGCCTGCAAGTCGGCGGTGACCAAACTATTGATGGCCCGTGGGGAACGGGGAGTGTCCCTTTCAACAGCCCGAAGGGTTGCCAAATCCGATTCACCCTTGAACGGCGGCCAGCCCGTGAGCAGTTCGTACAGAATCGCGCCAAGCGACCAGATGTCGCTCGCCGGGCCGACTTTTGTATCGCGCCCGGTCGCTTGTTCCGGGGACATGTACGAAGGAGTTCCAAGGATCGCACCTTCGCGCGTGATAGCATTCCCTTCCTCCGTCCCCGCGACTTTGGCCAGTCCAAAATCGGCGATGCACAACGACTCGACGATTTCGCTTTCGTTGAGTCTCCCATTAGCTTTCGGATTATTGATCAAAACATTGTTCGGTTTCAGATCACGATGGATCACGCCCCGTTGGTGAGCGTGTTCGACGGCTTCGGCCAGCGACGCAACAATTTTCGCGGCCAGCCGAACGGCAATTGGCTCGTCGATGCGGGCCAGGAATTCCGCGAGCGATTCGCCAGGAACAAATCCGAATGCGATGTACTGAAAGGGTCCGTCCAGTTGTGTTTCGAACAAAGGCACAATTCGGGGATGTGCCAACATCGCCGCTGCCCGGGCTTCGCGTTCGAACCGGCCACGAGCAGAGGGTGAACCAAACGTTTCGATCCTGGGGATTTTTAGCGCGACCATCCGCTCCAGAATCGGATCGCGGGCCAACAACACGACGCCAAAGCCGCCCCGTCCAAGTTCCCGGACAATCTCAAAACGGCCGATGCGCCCCGGCGTTTCGCGTAGTATGGGTCCCCGACCCGTGTCCCCAACCGCCCTTCCCGATACTCCGATACTCTCGAGCGGAGTCTCATTCAACCTCGGCGTCTCGGCGGCCTCCAGTTCCACAAGGCCCGGGCCGGCACTTGCTACAACGATTCGAATCAAATCGAGCCCGCGGCGCGCCAGCTCGGACGAATCGAAACTGTCATCATCGACAGATTCAGGAGAACCGTTTTCGCCCGCGACGATGTCGATCGCTTGTTCATCGTTCCAGTCGCCTGTTTGGTGACCTTGCGAATTGATCGAATTGCCTTCGTTGGAATCCATCGCCATCACTCGCCTTTGTCATACGATCGCTGAATTTCAACCAATGCGCGATACCAGAGCTTTGCGGCAACGCTGGTCGAGACACCCATGCGTTGGCCAATCTCGCGAAAGGGCAGTTTGTCCCAGTTTCGCAGTCGCAAGACCTGACGCAACTCGGCGGACAATTTTTCCAGACATCGCTGAATTGCATCCGTTCGTTCCGTCGCCATCGCTTCACTGCAGGGAGTCAGTTGCAAATCAAACGGCTCCGCGAGATTCAAACCCGTCGAGTCACCATTTTGGAAATGCCGCTCCTGTCGCGCGTCACGTCGTTTTGCGGTGAAGTGTCGATGCTGGTCGCTTGTTTGATTGACCACAATCTGCCGCAACCATCCGAGAAACTGCTCTTCGGTGTCACCTCGAAACTGGTCGAATTCCTCTGTGGCCAACAGCAGGGATTGCTGCACGATATCCGACGCGCCAGCCTTGGCCGATAACTTTGGATTTTGTTTTTGCATTGCGACGAATGTCAAATAGGTTTGCACCTGAACGAACAATTCGTTTTTCGCCTGGACCGAACCGTGCCTCGCATCAAACAACAAGTCGCCGAAGGGCTTCTTCCCGTTTCGATTTTCGTTGGGCGAATTCAATGAATAACTCCAACACGGCCTGGATGCATCCAATGGCACTTGCGAGGCTGAACAAGTCTTCGGGAAACGCAATCGTTTCATTGTATCTTGGGTAACGGAGTTTTTCTCTTGTCACGCCCTGGAAATCTCGACTTCATTTTCAACCGTATGATGGACATCCTTGTCCGTCGAAATCGGGACGACGGACAAGGATGTCCGGCGCACAAAAACGGCAACTACACCCTTCCTCTGCGGCGCCGTTTGCACATGACAAAACCCGCCAAAGCGAATGCAACCGCTGCAAACGCGGATGGTTCTGGAACCGAACTTGCGAACAGCGAGACATCGTTGCCGTTCCCGCCAAGATAACTGATGTACAAGTTCGTACCGCCGAAATTCCCAACCAGGCTCCCTTCACCAAGGCCGCTGAATTGCCCAGTCGTGAATGCCGGCGAACTTCCTTGCACATCAAAAATGGTGAAATCCATCCCGTTGGCCAATGTGAATCCGCCATAGAGCGAAACCGACAGGTTGCCGTCTATCATCAACTGGCTCAATCCGGACACTCGATCGAACTGTCCGAGGCCAAGGCCTCCCAACTCAATCATCATCGTCGCATTTGAACCGAGCGACAATGTACCCGAAAAACTCAGCTCACCTGGCGACATCCCGGGGCTGAGCAGGTCACTGACATTGATTGTGGAACTGGCCGGACCGCTGATCGTTCCTGCCCCAGTCAAGGTAGCCAGATTCAGGATTGAATTCGCGCCCAGTGCGATGCTGCCGTTGTTGGCCAGCAACAAGGTATCGATCACGTTCACAACCGCTGAACTATCAAGTTGCAATAACGCGGTTCCTGTTCCGCCACCGACTTGCAGATTGTTCACCGTATTCATGCCCAACGCGGTCACGATCGAATTCGTCGATGAGTCCATGAAGACATCATGCACGTAGGCTGGTCCGACTGACAAAGTCCATTTCGAGCTGTCAGTAAAACCTGAATTGCCACCACGATGATGCAAATCCGGTGTCCACAACTGAATCGAACGGTTGTTACCAGAGATAAAATTCTGGATGAACGCTACCTGACCGAAATCGTTCAACCCGCTGGTGGAACGATCGTTTCCAAAAACGCCATTGGCAAACGTGAGTGACGCCACGGAATTCCCGCCGACCACGTTTCCTTCGCGGGCGATTTCAAAATAGTCAATTCCATCCGTGATCACGATCGCCGTATTGTCAGCTGCGCCACCGGATGTACCGACATAGTTCGTCAACATGGCAACGTTACCGGAGTTGTTGAACGCAAAGCTGGTCGCGCCTGTTAACGCTCCAAACGTGCCGTTGCCACTGAGGGCCGCTTGACCTTCACGAAACATTTGGGCTACCGAACCATTGCTGTCGATCCGGAAAATCCCGCTGTCGTCAGCCGTTCCGCCGGTCGTTCCCCGCAAATCCAGCCCGGCCGCATACTGTCCTGCATCATTCAACCGTGCCGTCCCAACTACGATGTTGGCGAACTCACCGTTGCCACCTGGCGCGGCAGTGTCTTCGGCCAGCAGAACGGTCGGAGTTCCGCCGGCCGTGGTCGTGTGAAACAAAAACGTGTCGCTGTTCCCGGTACCACCGGCGTTTGTCCATCCAGTAAAGACGACGTCGCCAACATTGTTGATCGAAGCCACTCCACCGCCTGTCGATCGAATGTTTCCGACCGATGTACCAGTGCCACCCCCGCCTGCGTTGGTAGCTGTAACAAGCTCCGACATCACGCCGCTGGAATTCATGTACCAGGTCTTGACGCCGATGTTCGTGGTCTGCGTTGAACCGGTCACGACTGCTTCTCCGAGATCGTTCATTTCATAACCGGAAAACGTCGCGTAGTTTCCGCCAGATGGCGCGGCCTGGCCTTCGACTCCGATAGCTTCCGGTGCTCCCGTGCCAGCCCGGAAAAAACGCCAATCGTCAAACGGAGCACCCGGCGAGTTGGTGATCACGTCCTGAAAAAACGTTTGGTTCAGATCGTTGATACCGCGAAACTGAACGTCCAGATTCCCTTGCGAAAAATTCAGAAACGTTCCGCCCGCACCACCCGGCGCGGTGTTTCCTTCGCGAGCCAATTGCGTGACCGCACCTCCCGAGCCGACGTAGATTCCGGTGTCGTCCGTAGTACCGCCGCCGGTTCCACTCAGGAAACCATTGAAGGCAATCGAACCAGCGTTATTCGCCGAAAGTTGCCGCGGACCGATCGACATGTTGAACGTGCCGCCCGGCAACGCATCATTTTCTGCGATGATCAGACTCAAACTGTTGCTGGTCGTCGAGTAACGAAAGATTCCCTGATCGACTCCACCAAATGGATCGAGGGAACTTTCGAACCCGATCCACTGACCATTGCCACTCATCACGACATTGGAAAACGAAGCAAATGTTTTTCCCCCCAGCGGTGCTGCGTCACCATAATTCACAATTGTGTCGTAACGGCTGTTTACCGCCAACTGTGCCTGGCAAAAACTACTACCGGCAAGACACAGGACAAGCGTCCCCGCCCCAAACACAAAGCCAAAATCCGGGACAAAATTCCTGAACAGTTTGAAAATTGAATGACTCATTTGCGTACCTTGTTGAAATGAAACCAATGCAGTGACCACACTCAGGATTGGGCTTGCGTCGCCGGTCACGGGTCGGGCAACCAGTTGCCTCCCCATCGACTCACCCCGTTTCACCAGACGGAATTCCGGATCGATTTTTCGGTGAATTCAGAATTTTTTTCCGGCTTTTCTTCCGCCCGAAGTCTCCGCCGAATTGGGCTATTGTCAGTTTGGCATGGAATTGATATAGCCAGCCTCGACTTGGAAAACCCCATAGCGTGATTCCGGTTTCAACCCGGTTGGCGTTATCATGTTGGCTAAATCGAATCAGGTGTTCCAGGGACGCCTGCAGTTTTTCCTGGCGTTTGGATATTCGCAGACAATCGGGTGACAGGCGAATCGTCCCCAATCAAAAAATCAAATGCTTTTGGAGTTCCCATGAAACTGAGTTCCTTCAACGTGGCGTTTTTGCCAATCATCGTTCTTGCGCTGGGTTGCAGTGGTGCTGCGCCGACTCATCAGGACCTGTTTGACCAAATGATGGGATCGATGGACCAAATGGGTACGATTTTTGCCGGAATCACCGACGAAGCTTCTGCGAATGCCGCCAAACCAAAGATGGAAGCGCTTGCCAAAACCATCAACGACATCAAGGAAAAGGGGAAGGCACTCGGCGATCCCCCACCGGACCTCAAAGCCAAACTGGACAAACTGCTGGCGGAAAAACAGAAAGAGATGCAGGCCAAAATGATGACCTTCATGATGAATGCCGCCCAGAACCCCAAGATCATGCAGATTCTGGAACCGATCATGCGTGAATTCGGAAACTCGGTTTCAAAATAGCTGAATTCCCCATTGCTGTGTCCAAACGTCTAAAGAGCAAATGCAGGTTTGGATGGTCAGGCTGGAAAGCCTAACGTACGTGAAAGTTCGCCTACCGGCAAATTTCGCCCAATTTCGTATCGGGATTTTGCACCTGAAAATGGCTCAAGTGCAAACATCTCATCGATAGAGCCGCAAACGCCTGCAACAGGCTTGTCGAAATTCTCTGCACCAATCCTTCTCTTGGCGGGACCGGATCGCTTTGCAGAAAATTTTCCGGATTCTTCTGCGCCGTCCATGCCTCGTTTGCGCTAGTTAGCTTGAAACCAGTCTCCATGTTGCCTGCCAGTCTGGGAAGCCCGCTGGTTTCGGATTGAAATAATTCGGACTGAATCTGCCAACTTGGCGGAACAAGAGACTTCGAACCACGCAATTTGTTCGCTTGAGACAAACCACAATGACCACAAGATGTGAATGCGATGGACAAATCGACTGTTCAATCAAATTGCAACAGACGGGGGCAGCCTGGCTTTTTCTGGCACTTGCGATCGCGTCCGAAGTGGTCGGTCTGACCGTGCTAAAAGCCACGGCCATCGACGGGCGAACCGAGGGCTACGTTGGGTTCTATCTGATAGTGGCGATTTCCTATTTCTTTCTTTCCAAAGCCCTGAAACGGATTTCCGTTGGCGTTGCCTATGCGATTTGGGAAGGCTCCGGCATTGCCATCATTACCATCGTCTCGGCCCTTGTCTTTCAACACTCGTTGACAGCGGTTGAGGCGATCGGGCTGGTTATGGCCACCACTGGAATTTTGATGGTCAACGCGGGCGAAGTGCATGACTCTGCAGAAGATTCTGACCTGGTAAACCTGAAAGGGTCGCACGATGTCATTTCCTGATCAGTCCTTTGCGTTTGCAGTACTGGCCGGCATCCTGGATGTCGGCGCCAACCTCTCTTCGGCGAAATCTGAAGGCTTTACCAAACGAGGTTGGGGCCTGTTATCGATCGTGCTGGTGCTTGCGGCCTTTGGCTTGCTTGCAGCAGCCATCCAGGGAATTGACCTGGCCGTCGCTTATGCGGTCCTGGGCGCAACCGGGATTCTTGGAACAGCAATTTGCAGCCGCGTTTTCTTTGGCAACAAACTGAAACCAATCGCCTGGTTTGGTTTCCTGATGGTGATCGGCGCCGTCGTCGTGCTCCATGCGGCAGGAGCAAAACATGAATAAAAAAATCATATTTCCTGTGCCACCAAAAATTGAGCTCTCCATCCTGATAAACACGGTAATTGGATTGGGACGCCCTGCAATTTCGAAAACCCTGATGAAAGCACGTTCATGATCATGAAATCCGACTACGCCTCCAGTAAACAAGTGCAATGGCCGTTATCGATCGCGCCAAGTGAGGTCGCGTCGCAACAGGAATCGCCCTGGGTTGTGATGAAGTTCGGCGGGCGCAGTGTCTCCACTGCGGAGAACTGGGCGACAATTGCCCAACTGATACAACAACGGCTGGACGAGGGTCTTCGCCTTGTGATCGTGCATTCGGCACTGGTTGGAGTATCCAACGCATTGATCGCGCTACTCGACAACGCCGTCAAGGGTGGCGTCACCGACGATGCACTTGGAAAAATCCGTGACCAACACAATACGCTCGCCAAACAGCTGGGTGTGGACCCTGCGATTTTCGACGCCCGATTTGCCTCACTCGGGCAAATTATCGCTGGCGTTAGGCTGGTTGGCGAAGTGAGCCCGCGGGTACATGCCCGCGTACTTGCCAATGGCGAACTGGCAGCAACCGAACTTGGTGCTGCCTACCTGAATTCAATGGGACTTGATGTCGTTTGGTGCGATGTGCGCGACCACCTCGAATGCACAACGACGTCCGATCAGACAGAGTGGTCCCGGTATCTGTCGGCACGCTGTGAATTTGCGGCTGACGCGGCATTGCAGGATCGATTCGGGGCGATCAGTGGTGTTTTACTGACGCAGGGATTTATCGCCCGAAATCAGCAGGGCGAAACCGTATTGCTCGGCCGTGGTGGCTCGGATACTTCTGGTGCCTATCTCGCGGGAAAACTCGAAGCGCATCGACTCGAAATTTGGACCGATGCACCAGGCTTCTTCAGTGCCGATCCCAAAGCAGTCCCCTCAGCCAGACTGATCCGGCGACTGCATTATCGGGAAGCACAGGAAATATCCTCGGCCGGAGGAGGCATCTTGCACCCACGCAGCATTTCGCCAGTTCGTTCCGCAGGCATTCCCCTGCACCTGAAATGCACAGCCCATCCGGAATGGGAAGGGAGCGTCATTTCCAATGCAGTCTGTGACGATCGACCCCATCTCAAGGCGATCTCACACCGTAGCGGAATCACGCTCGTATCGATGGAATCCCTGGACTTGTGGCACCAGATTGGGTTTCTGGCTGAAGCCTTTCACTGTTTCCGTGAACACGGCATCGCAGTCGATTTGATATCGACTGCCGAAAGCAACGTTACCGTCTCGATTGATCTGGCTGCCAACGTCACGAACCAGTCGGCCGTCGATGCCCTTGCCGACGATTTGGCCCAAATCTGCCAAGTCACAATCATTGCTGACTGCGCTGCCATCACGCTCGTCGGAAAGCAGGTCCGAACCATCCTGCCTGAATTGGGTCCGCTGCTAAGAATTTTTCAAGAGCAGCCGGTCCACCTCGTAACCACGGCTGCCAACGACTTGAACCTCACCTTCGTTGTCGACTCCGAACACGCATTTCAGCTGGTGCAAACCCTGCACGGCTTGCTCGAAACACAATTCGAAAGTGAGGTGTTTGGTGAATCCTGGGAACGGCTGACCGAGGGCGGGCCTCCTGCTCCGATCCTGCCGATTCCGCGATTCGATACGAAGCATGCGCAGTCTTCGGGCATCGTTCTCGTAGCGACTTGAGTGTTGTCCGTTGGTGAAAAAAATTGCCCGAAGCTGAGCATCGAAAAGCGGCCAAGCCCAGGCACAATCTTCAAAAGAATCCGGAAATTGTCTTGAAATACCTGCGCTGTTTTCCGCCATTCCACGCATTTATTGATGAATCGGGCGAATTGCCCGACTAACCAACGAAAAACGATTCAAGCATCTGAACAGAATCCATTAGCCACCGCCAAAACAATCGAAGGGGAACCAAACATGGAACTTGCCACCGGATACCGAAATTCAACACCAGACCCGATCGAAGTTTACTCGAGGCCTTCCACACGCAATGGCTGCCCATCACAGCCGGATGTCTTTGCAGAACTTGAATCCAATGTTCGAACCTACTGCCGTTCGTTTCCGACTGTATTTACGCGGGCCAAGGGTGCCTTGCTGTTTGACGAGCGGGGGCAAAGCTACATCGACTTTTTGGCCGGTGCCGGGGCTCTCAACTACGGCCACAATCCTGACTTCATTCGGGAACAACTGATCGTATACCTTCAGGATGATGGCATCATGCAGGGGTTGGACCTGTTCACTGTTCCGAAACGCCAGTTCCTGGAAGAATTCAATCGTCACATCCTTCAGCCTCGAGGCCTGGACTACAAAGTCCAGTTCTGCGGTCCGACAGGTGCGAATTCCATCGAGGCTGCGTTGAAACTGGCGCGAATGGCGACGGGGAGAAGCAACATTGTTTCGTTTACCGGAGGCTGGCATGGAATGACGGCGGGGTGCCTGGCAGTAACGGGAAACCAGGAACATCGCGCCGCGGCCGGCGTACCGCTTCATTCGGTTGTCCGTTGTCCCTTTCCGGTTGGCCCTTTCGCCGTCACCAATGGACTTGAGCTGCTGCAATCCTGGTTCAGCGATTCGAGTTCCGGTGTCGAGTTGCCAGCTGCAATCATCCTGGAAACGGTCCAGGCGGAGGGTGGCATCTATGTTGCTCCGACAGAGTGGCTCAGAAAATTGCGACAGCTGTGCGACTCGTACGGAATCCTGCTGATCATCGACGACGTTCAGGCCGGATGCGGACGGACCGGCTCTTTCTTTTCGTTTGAACGCGCCGGGATTGTTCCGGACATCGTTTGTCTTTCGAAATCGATCGGAGGTTACGGGCTGCCGATGTCGTTGGTCCTGATGCGTCGTTCGCTCGATTGCTGGAAGCCTGGCCAGCACACCGGAACCTTTCGGGGAAACCAGCTGGCGTTTGTTGCAGCGACTGCCGCTCTCCAGCTCTGGAAGGACCAGGCGTTTGTCGAACAGATTGATTTTCGTGCTCAAATGGTCAAGGAATTTCTGACTGAACGAATCGTCGCATTAAATCCGGCCATGAAGATCCGGGGACTTGGACTGATTTGGGGTGTTGATCTTTCGAAGGTCGGGGGAGGTGAATTGGCCAAGCGTGTTTCGCGGCGATGCTTCGACAACGGACTGATTATCGAACGATGTGGACGCGATGACGAGACGCTGAAAATTCTTCCGCCACTCAATATTGCCGAAGCGCATCTGCTGAAGGGGCTGGGCATTCTGGCGGAAGCCATTCGGGCTGAGTATCGCGTTTCCCGTGAACTTCAGGAATTACGTCAAGATGATTGCAACTGAACATCAACCGGTTGTCGCGGTCGCATGCAAACACGACCGCGCTCCGCTGTTTGA
>JAYVKA010000592.1:0-3289 GCA_043768885.1 Planctomycetota bacterium | reverse complement strand
ACGCCACGGCTGAGTCCATCGGTCAAGTCGCAATTGATGCAGGACATGCCCAATGGATACGTGATTTTCGATTTGAAACGGGGGATGTCGGTTTATCGCGAAACGGTCTGGAATCATACCGTTCAACAGTTTCACGGTGCGGACAGCTATCTAAATTACATGGCCAGAACCGTGGAACGATTGCGACCAGAGGCTGTTCAAACAGTCGTTGTTGAACCGCCAAAGGCTGCGGGCGAAACGGTTGTGTCTGTTCCAGCCGGAGATGCGGCGCAGGCAAATCCATTGGTTCCGTTGCCGATCAAGTCGGCCGATTCAGCCACTGGCGATTCGTCCAAAGGCAATGGACAATAGAGGCTGCAAAAGTTTCGAAACCGCGCAGCAGCCAATTGGGACAGGATGAATCAGCCAGTCGTTTCCAGCCGCATACCGCGATTTCTTTGGCTGGGCGGTTGCATTCCCCTTGCGTTGTTTTGGACTTTCGGACTGGGGCCGCACGGTAAAGTCGCTCTGCATTCGCTGTACCTTGGGATGGGCGCAGCGACGATTGGAATTCCGGCTGGACTGGTAATGTGGCGAGCCGGATTGGGAACCGGTTTGCGACCGGTCGTTGTTCTTCTGTTGACGGTAGTCGCAAGCACGTTGCCACCGTGGATTCACGTTTGTGCGTGGGATGCGGTTTTCGGGAAACTTGGTTGGCTGACGTCGTTGACGTCCCACCGATTGGCATTGATCGTTCCGTCCTGGTTCGCCGCAATCTGGATTCACGCGATGATCGGTGCGTCGCAAACCGCGATTATTCTGCACCTGTACCAATCGGTATCCGGTTGGTCGCTGGAAGAGCAAGCCAGTCTGGAAGGGCCTCGGTCAAGAGTGTTTTGGCGAATCACGATTCCGCGAATTTCGCCCGCGTTGCTCACGGGATTCGTTTGGATCGTCGCGACTTGTTGTCGTGAAATCGCGGTAACCGATATCTATCAGATCAGTACTTTGGCTGAGCAGGTTTATCTCGGCTATGCGATGAATCTCGGTGACGCTCCGGGAAGTTTGCTGCCTGAAAACCTGGCTGGCCGGGACATTCCGCTGTTTCTTTTTACGCTGGCATGGCTGGTTGGTGGAGCAGTTTTCGCGGCCGGAAAATTGCAACGGATGTTTGCAAGTGGCACTACGAGTCGAATCAGGATCGGTCTTCGAAGCAATTCAATCCTGGTTACCATCGCGGCTCTGTTGATGCTTGGGACTCCGTTTGTAAATCTGGTCGTTCGTTGCGGGATGCGAACGGTTTCTACAGTGTCTGGGCCGCAATCAGTCTGGCGATCATTGGCAATGGTCGAAGCGTTGACTTCGTCCTTCCTGGATGGCGTGCCGGAATGGAAATGGTCGTTGACGATCGCGTTGACGGGTGCGACTGGCAGTTTGCTCGTCGCCATCCCTTTAATTGGATTTTTGTCCCGAACAGATTTCGGGCGGGTAGCGATTTGGATTTCTGTAATCGTTGCCTGTTGCACTCCCGGTCCGGTGATTGGCCGGGTTTTGGTTTGGTGCAGCGAGTGGTCGAGCAGCTTGTATTGGATCCGCTTGTGGGACCGGACGATTCTGGGGCCCGTGTTGGCATCTGGTTTGTTTCTTTGGCCGTTCACGGCGGTGGCCGTTTGGGTTGTAACCAGATCGACACCGGTCAGACTGGACGAAATGGCCAGCCTGGATGGGCGAAATTCCATCTCGCGTTTCGTGTCGATTACGGTCGCGTCCAACCTTGCGGCTTTTTTGGGGATCTGGTTTTTGTTGTTTGCCCTGTTTTTTGGAGAGCTTTCCGCCAGCCACCTTGTTCGCCCCAGCGGAATCGACATTCTTCCCAGGCTGGCATTGGGTAAGATGCATGCGGGGATCGACGAAATGACCGCGGCGATCGGGCTGGCCAGTTCGTTGTTTCTGGCCGGGTTGGCTGTTGCAGGGTGGCGGCTGTTTGCGTTTTCGTCTCGGCGGCAACCAGGTTTTTTGAAATAGAATTCTGAATGAACCGAATGGGCAGCACCAGTTTCAAACATCAGGTCATTTCCCGTTTAATCGTCATCCTGTGGGCGTTGGTGTTCATTGTCGCGGCGACATCGAATGGTTATTCAAGCGTTCAGGACGCAACGAGTGCTGACGAATCGCCCGCTTCTGGTTTTGCCCACGTTGTTTTTGACAAAGATGGACGAAAGCTGGATTTGAAGGCTGAAATTCTGGTGGAGGCCGATGACGGCGGATTGTTGATTCGAACGCCGGACATGAAGATCTGGATCGTGCAGCCGGACAAGCTCGTTTCCAAAGAGTTGCTCGACAAACCGTTGCCGGCTTCTACGGCAAAGGAACTGGAGAAGGCCCTGCTGGAAGAACTGCCAGACGGGTTTCGAATCGAGAAGTCGAGGAATTTTCTGGTCGCCTACAACACGGACCGGCTGTTTGCAAAATGGATCAGCAATCTTTACGAGAAGCTGTTGCGGGGGTTCCTCGACCACTGGGACAAAAAACGGGATTATGAGTTAAAGTCTCCGTCGACACCGCTGGTCGTAATTGTGTTCGGCTCGTTCGAGGAATATTCGCGGTTTGTTCAGCTCGAAACAGGCAACGAGCCCGGAACGATGATCGCCTATTACAACCTGATGACGAACCGGGTGGCGCTTTATGATTTGACATCGACCTTTGGTGCAGCGGGCAATGCCCGGAACGACATCCAGCAAATCCTGTCCAGTCCCGGCGCTGCGGAAATGGTGGCGACGATTGTTCACGAGGGGACGCACCAACTGATGTTCAACACCGGAATGCAAACCCGTTTCTCGGATACCCCGCTGTGGGTTAACGAGGGGCTGGCGATGTATTTTGAAACGCCAGATCCAGATAGCGCCCAGGGATTTCGGGCGATTGGAAACGTGAACCTGATGCGGCTGAATCGTTTCATCGTCTATTCGCGGACCAGAAAACCCGATTCGCTCAAGATATTGATTTCCGATGACAATGTATTGCGCGATCCAGCCCAACTGTTGGATCGATATTCGGAAGCGTGGGCGTTCAATTATTTTTTGCTGAATCGTCATCCGGATGCCTACGTCGCATATCTGAAACATTTGGCGGCCAAGCCGTTGTTGAAATACGACACGCCGGAGTCGCGGTTGAGTGATTTTTCCCTGTTTTTCGACGGGGAACTTGCCGGGCTGGATCATGAGTTTCTGGAATACGTGGCCCGGCTCATCCAGTAGATCTGCCTTTGACGCTTGGGGACTGCAAGGACTTGGAATTGAGCGTAGTGGTT
>JAYVKA010000591.1:0-3376 GCA_043768885.1 Planctomycetota bacterium | reverse complement strand
GGCGGACGCGGCGGCCAAGGTGGTCAGGGTGGCGGACGTGGCGGGCAAGGCGGCGGTCGTCCAGGTCAGGGTGGCGGGAGCGATTTCTAGACTTCCAATACTCCGATTGATTTGAGAAAAACAAACAGGCGGCCTCTCGGGTCGTCTGTTTTCTTTGATTTTCTGCGTTTTGCCGTTCCTGTTTTTTGGAATTGGACGAAACCTTTGTCCCCCGCCCAGGTTTGAACTGTCGGTGGGAACCGGTGGATCCCAGGAAGCGCACCCGGTACGAAAGTGACGCATCCCACTCCTCACCCCAGCACTGCGGTGCGTTTCCTGGGATCAACCGGTAAATCTGGCAAACATGGATTGATCGAGCGGTAATTGCCGGATTGTTCGGGAACCAAAGAGAACCGGTTCCATGTCGGGCCAGTTTGACCAATTAGACTGGATTATGGTGGCCATTAAAAGCCTCATTTTTTGGCTTGGGATTTCTTGAGAACCACTCACCTCACCCGCGCCACCGTTTCCGTCATTTGCCCGGATACTTGCCCATGGACCTCGGTCAGCTTCTGATTGAAAAAAAACTGATTACCCAGCCGCAATTGGACACTCTGAACGAGCGGGGCCAGGATTTGCTGGGCTGGATCAACTCCAGTCCTGACGTTGACCGGTCAGCCGCTCTGCAAGCCGTCGCAAGCGGTTTGGGGATGGACTATATCGATTTGCGGGAAACGCAGCTTGATTTGAGGCTACTGGAGACCTTTCCCCAAAAACTGATCTACCGGGAATCGCTGTTTCCGGTCCGACGTGAAAATGGTTCCTTGATTGTTGCCACTGGAGACCCGTTCAACTTTTATCCGCTGGATGAAGCGGGTTCTGCAACCGGATTGAATATCCGCGCCGTGTTGGCTGACCAAATCGAGATCGCCCGGTTGGTCAAACAGCATTTGGGGGTCGGTGGCGAGACAATTGGCGGACTGGTCGAACAGAAAGCCGAAGAAGGCGTCGAGTTGCTCGAAGACATCGAGACCGACGGCTCCGAACTGAGCGAGATGGCCCAGGAGGCCAGCGTTGTTCGCCTGGTAAACGAGATTCTTCTGGAAGCGATTGAGAATCGTGCCAGTGACGTGCACATCGAATCGCAGCAAAGTGGCGTTGTTATCCGTTATCGCATCGACGGCATTCTGCATCACCAGCCGACGCCACCAGAGATCAACCACTTTCAGGCCGCGATTATCAGCCGCCTGAAAATCATGTCGCGATTGAACATTGCGGAAAAGCGTTTGCCTCAGGACGGCCGGATCAAGCTGAAAGTCCGTGGTCGCGAGATCGATGTGCGATTGTCGGTAATCCCGATGATCCACGGCGAAGGCCTGGTTATGCGTATTCTCGACAAGGGGGCGATGAAGTTCGACCTTCGCGGCCTGGGAATGGCCGAAGAAACTTACGAGCCCTTCAGCCGACTGATCGAGATGCCGCACGGGATTATTCTCGTGACCGGTCCGACGGGTTCGGGAAAAACCACGACGCTCTACAGCTCGCTAATTCAAATCAACAGCCCTGATACCAAGATCATCACGACCGAGGACCCGGTCGAGTATCAGCTGGAGGGGATCAACCAGATTCAGGTCCACCCGAAAATTGGTCTGACGTTTGCCGCTTCGCTTCGTAGTATCCTTCGTCATGACCCGGACGTTGTGCTGGTCGGAGAGATTCGCGACCTGGAAACTGCCGAAAACGCGATTCAGGCTTCATTGACGGGTCACCTTGTTTTCAGCACGCTCCACACCAACGACGCGGCGAGTTCTTATTCGCGGCTGGTCGATATGGGGGTCGAGCCGTTCCTGGCCAGCAGTACGGTCGAAGGGATCATGGCCCAGCGTCTGGTTCGAAAACTTTGCGGCGATTGCAAAGAAGAATATCGACCCACTCATGCCGAGATGCCCGACGATTTCCCCTGGGAAAAACTGGGGCAAGGATCGTTGTTCCGGGCCAAAGGCTGCAGAAAATGCCGTGGATTTGGCTATGCCGGCCGACTGGGTATTTACGAGTTGTTGTTGGCCAATGACAAAATCCGGCAGTTGGCGCACGACCGGGCCAGCAGCCGCGACGTCAAAAATGCGGCCATCGAAGACGGTATGTTGACGCTACGCCATGATGGATGGCGGAAGGCGATTGAGGGAGTCACATCGGTGGAAGAGGTTTTGCGAACGACCAAGTCGGATCTTGGATTCAAGAGGAGCGGCTAAGCGATGCCCAGTTTTGTCTACACAGCGAGGACCTCAGGCGGAGAGCGGGTTGCCGGCACCATGGTTGCCGCAACGGAGCGAGATGTCATCACGTCGTTATCGACCAAGTCACTTTTTCCAATTTCCGTTGGGCTGGAAAAGGCTGCCAGCCAGCCGATATTTGGCGGACGAGTCAGCCAGCAACGAATTGCAACATTTTATTCTCAACTTGCCTCGCTTTTGCAAAACGGTGTTCCGCTGGTCAAGTCCCTGAATATTCTTCGGGAACAGGCCAGCCAAATTGTGCTGCAAAATGCGCTGGACGACATCGTCAAAAGAATCGAAGACGGCGAAGCGGTCAGTGATGCGTTTGCCCGTCACCCAAGGCTGTTCAGCGACATGGCGGTAAACATGTCACGAGCCGGTGCCGAAGGCGGTTTTTTGGAAGACGCTTTGGAACGGGTTGCATCGTTCACGGAACATCAAGCCGAGTTGAAAGCCCGAACGATTGGAGCCCTGATCTATCCGGCACTGCTGGCATCGTTCGGCTCCTTGATCATGACCTTGTTGCTGGTGTTTGTGGTCCCGAATTTCGAGCCGATGTTTGAGCAAATGCGACAGCGGGACAAAATGCCGTTTATGACTGAGGCATTGCTGGCATTTAGTGGATGGTTGAGCAGCTGGGGATGGGTTTTGTTATTGGTTTTGGTTGCTATTCTGGTTGTTGCCAAGATTCAACTTCGATCCGAAGCAGGAAAATTGTTGATGGACAAGGCGCGATTGAGGCTGCCCCTGTTCGGCATCATCTTCCGAAATCTGGCAGTGGCAAGATTCTGCCGCGTTTTGGGAACGCTTCTGAAAAACGGCGTGCCGATTTTGAGATCGCTGGAAATCAGCCGCCAGGCGACGGGCAACCGCGTGTTGAGTCACGCCATCGCAAACGCGACCGAGAATATCAGCTCGGGTCAAACACTGGCGGAACCATTAACCGTCAGCGGACACTTTCCCCGCAACGTAACCGAGATGATCGCGGTTGCCGAAGAATCCAACTCACTGGATACCGTATTGGTAAACATAGCAGACGGTCTCGAGAAAGAGACGTCGCGACGGCTGGATTTGATGGTCCGACTGGTCGAACCCCTTATGTTGCTCGTTATGGCTCTTGG
>JAYVKA010000590.1:0-2503 GCA_043768885.1 Planctomycetota bacterium | reverse complement strand
CCAAACCAAAGCGTCAGGAAGATGGCGCAGATTTTCAGACTTCGTCGCCAGGAGGGCTGAACGGCATTCAACGAAAGCGTTTGTTTGGATTCGGTCTCGACCTTGCCCGTCGAACCATGTCCTTTCAAAACCTGAAACTTTTCCGGAGCAACTCTCCCACCAACAAAACCTGCCAGTCCCGCCGTGACGATCAAAACCGGGAATGGAACATTGAAAAAGAATATCGCCACGAACGACGCGGCGGCAATCCAGTACATGACCCGGTTTTTGAGAATCCGTTTTCCTATTCGCAAAACCGCTTCGACGACAATCGCCATCACCGCCGGTTTCAGGCCAAAGAACAGTCCTTCGACCAGCGTCGTTTGCTGAAAACAGGCGTACAAAATGCTCAACACCAGAATCGACACAAAACCCGGCACGACAAACAGAATCCCTGCCATCAACCCGCCGGGCGTGCGGTGCATCAACCAACCAATGTAGGTCGCCAGCTGTTGAGCCTCCGGGCCTGGCAACAACATGCAATAGTTGAGCGCATGCAGAAAACGGTCTTCGCCAATCCATTTCTTTTCATCGACGATGATTCGGTGCATCACCGCGATCTGCCCCGCAGGTCCGCCAAAGCTGAGCGCGGCGACGCGGCACCAGGTCCAAAACGCTTCGCGAATCGGGACTGGAGAAACGGTTGTCCCGGAAGCAGATTCCGACGATTCATTCATGGTTGGAAGACTCGCGTTGATTCTCGTCAACGTTCGGAAAAGCCGATCGATAACCCCTGTCGAGTCGTTCACGCAGTTCGGCCAGGAGTGCCGCATTTTCCTCACGCGAGGCCACGTTGATCATCTCACTCGGGTCTTCAGTGAGGTCATAGAGTTCTTCCGCCGCCGACTTCTTTTCCGGCCAGGTGACCCAACGGACATAGCGATGTTGGTCGGTTCGAATCGCGTGCCCCATATATTCGATCCCGTTGGGAGCGGTCCAGATTCCTTCGCGCAAAAACTGGTGAAACACCGCAGCCTTCCCATCGCGATCCGGATCGGCCAATAGCGGCGCAAAACTGGTCCCTTCCAGGTTTTCCGGGACCGGCTGGTTGGTCATTTCGCACAAGGCCGGAAAAACATCGACCAATTCCACCAGCGCGTTGCAACGGGAACCAGCCTTGGCCATCCCCGGTGCCCGCACAATCAGCGGCACCCGCGCGTCTATTTCGTAGTTCGTCATCTTGCACCAGCTGTTGTGCTCGCCCAGTTTCCAGCCGTGATCGCTCCACAACACGACGATCGTACTGTCAGCGATGCCCAGGTCTTCCAGCTGTTTCATCAGACGGCCAATCTGCGCATCGACGTAACTGACACTGGCCAGGTATCCATGTTTCAGCAATCGTTGCCGAGCTTCGTCGAGTGAGCCTTCGTCGGGCCGCAGCGAGTTGGCAAAATCGTAATAGCCCCCACGCAGCTCGCGCATCGTATTGATCGCCATCAGCGGAGCGTCTTTTGTCAGTCCCGGATTGGTCGCCAACGGAATCGCATCTCGATCGTACAATTCCCAGTATTTCTTCGGCGCATTGAATGGCAAATGCGGCCGGTAGTATCCAATGCCGAAGAAAAACGGCTTTTCATCTGCAGCCAGCTCCGCCAGTTTTTCAATGGCCACATCCGTTTGAGCCCCATCGTAGTTCGCGTTGTCCGGCACATCGGCTGATTCCGTCGCCGAAGCCTTCAAATACCACTGGCCAAACTTGTCGATCCGCTGTTTGTCTTTTCCGGCCGCGATCAGTTCCGCTTTCCGGTTTTCCAGCCACGCCAGCTCCTGTTCGCCCGCATAAACCGCATCGGGATCAAACGGAAAACCATCGACATACATGACCGGATCGGTCCATGAGACTTCGTCGGGAAAGATGTTGTGAAAAACTTTCCCGATGTTGACTGTGCGGTAGCCGTGTTTGGCAAAGTGATGTGGAATCGTTACTGCGTTCGGCATCTTTGTTCGAAAATCAACGCCGAGAGTCCAGACCTGAAGCGTATCGGGTCTCAATCCCGTCATGATGCTCGCCCGCGACGGATTGCAAACGGCCTGTTGACAATACGCCCGATCAAAAACCATCCCGCCTGCGGCCAGCGCATCGATATTCGGCGAATGCACATGCGCCGCACCGTAACATCCGAGTTCCGGCCGCAAATCATCAACTGCGATGAACAGGACGTTGATTGCTGTCTTCCCAGGAATCTCGCGGCCTGTCGCAACGGAATACGAAACCAGCGTAGTGACCAATACAAGCAATATTTGCCGGGAACAATTCATCCAGCTTTTCCCCCTGAATCAAGATTCACTGCGCGTTGTCCAAAATCCCGGACGCCGCCGCGTATGAGCAACTGCGACAAACAACAAACGATCTTCCAATTTTCGATAAACCAAGCGAAAAGGGAATTTTCGAACTGAACAAACCTGGTGCACCGTATCGATTAGCGGGTACAGATCGGGATTTGTGGCAATGCGCGAAAGCGCC
>JAYVKA010000589.1:0-8482 GCA_043768885.1 Planctomycetota bacterium | reverse complement strand
CAGCCAGCGGAGGAGGCTGCCAACAACCGGGTCGAACAAACGATATCGACGATTGAGGCGCGCGCGGACAATGACCCGGAAACCGAGATCGCGGTTTTGCAATTTCTCGTGAAGCAAACCAAAACCAGTGGATCAACGACAACTCTGGAGTCAGTCCGGTCATGGACAGACCGAATTCAAAGCCGGTTTGGATCTTCATGGGGCCGATTTGCAAACCGGCTGTTGCTGGAGGCTGCAGGAGAATCGGTCGCGGGTGTCGAATCTTCGCCGACCAACGAGATGGCGGTAGACCTGGCGATTCGTGCGGGCGAAAACGCACTGGCTGAAAAACGAACGGGCGAAGCGATCGACGCGTTTCGAACTGCCGCTTCGAAACTGGAATCACCGGCCGCAAACGACAACCAAATTCGCCAGGCATTTCAGATTCGGGTTCGAATTGCGGAATTGCTGGCGGGCGGAAATGACTATCCCGTTGCGGCCAAAGAACTGCAAACCATATCGGAGCGGTTTGTGACGCATGAATTGGCATCGGCCGTTCACTTGCGGGCGGTTTGGTATGCCCAAAGGCTGGTTCGGCCAAACCAGCCGGATTCGACAGAACTTTATCAAAGCCTGTTGCAGAACCAGCTTGAACGCTGGGGCAAGGCACCGGCGACGGATCAGGCACGTTTGTGGCGAGCCAGTTTTCGCTCGGCGGACCAGCAATGGCAGATGGCGATTGATGATTGCCTGGCCGTGAATCCGGCAGGTGGTCAGTCCGCTGCGGCTGCAAACGAGATCACCCGCATTATGACCATCTGGTTTGCATCGATCGATCGGGCGATTGCACATTCGGAAGGGATGCGGATGGTGCAGCCCGTCAACAAGTTTGCCGAACAGGCTTGTGAATCGGGCATTGAGGATCCAATGAATGCCGGATGGAAACTGCGTAGCGAGTTCTGTGGACTCGGACTTGGATTCGGATTCCTGGACGTTGAGCAAGTCCGGTCGTTGCTGGATGGATTGCTTTCTACGGAAACAAAGATTGATTCTGGCGTTAGCGAATCCGGTATTGCGGTTTTGGCTGCCGCTGAAGTTCTTGGAGCGGGAAAAGCCGATATTCTTCAGTCACTGCTGGCTCGACTTGCGAAACCTGGGGAAGTAACTCCAGGCGAACTGGCGTTTCTAAAACTAACTTCTGACGCCGATCGAAGTTTGCAAAACGACGATTTGTTGCGGGCTCAATTGGGCGTTGCCAACAGACTGGCGAAAGACCTGCCTGCCGGCGAACAGCTGGATTTTGTCAATTTGAACGCCGCACAGTTGCATTTGGCGGTACGGGAATACGAACCGGCAATCGAATTACTGGAACCACTCGCAAAGGCGTTGCCCGACCGGATGGACGTGCAGCTTGCGTTTGCAAGAGGGGTTTCGGCGATTGGCACTCGCCAAAATGATGCAATCAGTACCTGGCGCGTGCTGGCGACAAGATTGACTCCCCAGTCAGAGCCGTGGTTCGAAGCCAAACACGAAATTGCGAGACTGGTTTTGCTATCGGGAAAACCCGGGGAAGCGCATCAGATGCTTGAGTTTCTGAAGGCGGTTCCGCCAGGCTGGAAGGATTCGAAGTGGGCTTCGCGGCTGGACGACCTGTTGAAAAAATGCCGCGATTCGAAAAATCAATAGGCCGAAAAGGGGTTCGCCGAGCGTCGGGCGGTACAGGCGACCATCGACATCGCGACGATCAACAGGCCTCCGAACAGCATCAACGATTCATAGCTAAACATGGCAGTTTCCCCTTCTAAAGAACTCATTCAGTCTTTTCGAAAGGTAACGCACTCGTTGTGCCAAACAGTGCCCGGTGGCGTGGATTGCAATGAATCACTGGAAAAACCGGGTCGTGACTGCAATGCCAGCATCCGTCTGGGCGATTCGAACCGGTAGACGAATTCGGAAAACGTCCACGATCGGACGACAGCGCAATCAAAAGCACAACGCCAACAGGGCATAAAACCGATTACAAGCCGGTAAATCTTGCGGAATGCGTTGACTTTTCCGAGAACCGGATTCACGTCAACGCAAGTCGCTCAAGTCTTGCGCAACAAGTTACCGACATGGCTCGCGCAGAATCTGAACCACTCCAGTCGGTTGATTGCGCGAACATCCCGCAAATCCCAAAAAAACTGGCACCCGAATGGATGCCCGTTTGGCTGGTTCGATATTTTTGAAAAACCGCAAGTTAGTTCCAGGGTCCGCGAACCGGATACACTCCGAACTGGCTCGTACTGCTTGGTGAATACGGAGCATGCGGGGCAACGCCGACTCCATTTCCACCAGTTGTCGGATTCGCAAATCCGAACTGGTGATTGATAGGCAAGCTGCGGGTTTGGCCAACGCCCCAGTTGTATTCTGACTGGAACGCGGCTGTCGGCGGGACGACCAGAGCGGTCGGCTGATTCCAGCGCCAGTACGAGTTTTCGCCATGCCATGAGTACATCTGCGATTGCTGCTGGTTCCAGGCGTGTTCCCGCGAAGCATCAATTCCACCACGGCCATAGGCGTAAAGTGGTTGCGGGCTGAAATGATCCTGGTGTGCGTAAACCAAAGCGTACGCGCGAGGCGGATAATTTCTGAAACGGCCTTGTGGGCAAGTCGGCTGGGTCATTCCGTCAGATCCCACCGCGCCATAAGTTCCACCGCCGTATCCTCCGTTGCAGGTGCTGCATTGGGCTGTGACCGAACCGGCCATCAGCATTGCGACCAACCCTCCAACGATTGCAAAGAATTTGTGACTCATAAATTTCACTTGTCCGTTAACTGGAAACTGTTTTTTTGAAGTGGCGAAAAACGTGCGAAGAACGTCGTGGGTCAGTTCTGGAATTCTGGCCAGTCCCATTCGGGTGAGCGGCGAATTATCGAGCCGCCCAACCCGACACCTGTTTCTTTGGGCTTTAGTACCCACCGTTGCAAGTCGAGCAGCCGGCTGAACCGCAAGTGCCTGTTTGGCATCCCGCGGCGCGATGGCCATGGTTCAACACTCCGCCACCGCAGTTGCCGCCAACACAATAGCGATGCTGGGAATAAGCATTGTGAAATCTGGCGAAAGGAGCCATCGAACCTGGCAAATTGCCCATGTGGTTGGCACCGCTTTGCCAAACGACTGTCGTCTTGTTCAGTCCGCCACCCCCCGTGTTACAACCGGCGCACATGTCCCGATAGAAGGTTTCTGGCCCGGCATAGTAGTTGTAATAGTTTCGGCGATGCTGATACATCAATTCGTGTGGCTGCAACGGTTGGTAAGTGTAGTTCGTGCTGCCAACGTATCCCGGCACGTAGTGTGGCGACGGATACATGCCAGCTTGTGCCTGGGCAGGGCCCGGCGTCGTGTACTGGGCAAACAGCGGATTTGCCAGCGTGCCCCCCTGGCCGCCCGAACCGGGCAGGTATTGGGCTGCGGCACTTCCCGCAAACAGGAAAGTCGCGGCAATCGCGACGGAAAACAATTTCAGACTCCGTTCCATGGCTTCAGACTCCTCTGACTGGTGGGCGATATGGTTCTGGCGCCCCGGTTCCTTCCGCTGCGCAGGTCCTTCCCGGACATCGATTGTCTATCCCTTTCGGCGTTTGGGAAAAACCGGTTTGAATCATTCATGCAGCACGCCCTTCCAATCCGGGACCTGCAAACTCACAACCGGGACAACCGTCTTTAGGCGAATCGGTCGTTCCGCTAAAATCATTCCAGACTACCTGTCTTCACCAGACCCGACCCGGTTTGGTCCAGCCCTTTGGAAGGGCCAAAACGCAACAATCCACGGAGGAAGCGGGCTTTGGCAAAAAAGCCGACTCGCCGGGGCAAAGGCTCCGCGTCCAGCAACGACAAACCGCGCCGCAAAAAGAAATCTTCGAATACGTCCTCCGATGGAGCCGACCAACCGGGGCTGTTCAACGGCAATGACGACGGCGGCGGGATAGCACCCGTTGCCCTGCGATTGGCTGCGCAGTCCCGATACCTGACGTACTCCCTCTCGGTCATCACGTCCCGCGCCCTCCCCGATGTTCGCGACGGCCTGAAACCCGTCCAGCGCCGCATCATCTACACGATGCACCAGCAAGGCCTGGACCACACCGCCAAACATCGCAAGTCCGCGACGGTCGTCGGCGAAGTAATGGGCAAGTACCACCCGCACGGTAACGACGCGATCTACGACGCACTGGTCCGGATGGCCCAGCCGTTCATGTTGCGGGTGCCGTTGATCGACGGCAGCGGAAACTTTGGCTCGATTGACGGAGACAACGCCGCCGCTTTTCGTTACACCGAATGCCGTTTGGACCAGGCCGCTTCGCATATCCTCGCCGACATTCGCGCCCAAACCGTTCATTTCAAACCGAACTATGATGGCTCGCGTCAAGAGCCGGTTGTACTCCCCAGCCGTTTGCCCAACCTGCTAATCAATGGCAGCTCCGGAATCGCTGTCGGCATGGCAACCAACATGCCGCCACACAATCCGGTCGAAGTCTGCAAGGCCCTTTTGAAACTTCTGAGTGATCCCGACATCAAGGATTATCAGCTGATTGCCAATGATGCGATTCAGGGCCCCGACTTTCCAACTGGCGGTGAGATCGTAGTCACCAAGGAAGAACTTCGCGAATTGTACAAAACCGGTTCGGGCACTTTTCGCGTTCGCGGCACAACCAAACTGGCCGGCGAATCGCGCGGCCTGAAACTGCTGCAGATTATTTCGATTCCCTACGGCGTCAATAAATCGGCTCTCGTTGAACGAATCGGTGAAGCGGTTCACAGCGGCAAGATTCCGCTGATCGAAGAAGTCCGCGATGTTTCGACCGAAGATATTCGCGTTGACCTGCTTCTGAAAAAAGACGCCGACGAAGTGAAGGTCCTTGCCTGGCTGTACAAAAACACGCAGCTGCAAACCAATTTCGGCGCGAATATGACTTGTCTGGTTCCCACCGAGAATCCGGCCGTCGGCGCGCCCCAGCGTTTGGGACTGAAGGAATTGCTTTGGCACTTCCTCCATTTCCGCCTGACCGTCGTGACGAAGCGGTTGGAAAACGAACTGGCCAACCTGGAAAAACGGCTGCACATCCTCGAAGGCTTTTTGATCGTCTTCGATGCTCTCGATGAAATCATCCGCATCATTCGCAAGTCGGACGGAAAAGCCGACGCGGCCAACAAGATCATGGCACGTTTTCCCGCTGACAAGGGTGGCCTGGATGAAGAGCAAACCGAAGCCATCCTCGAATTGAAGCTGTACCGTCTGGCAAAACTCGAAATCAATCTGGTTCAGGAAGAACTGGATGAGAAAAACAAACGGGCCCGCACGATCCGAAAACTCCTGAAGGAAGACGCGACCGACAGCTACGATACCGGCCGCTGGAAAATCGTCCGCGAAGAAATCGAAGAGGTCCAGGCCGTCTTTGCCAAATCACCAGCCGGAAAGCGGTTGACCACGATTTCCACGGCCGAAGAAGAAGTCGAATACACGGCCGAGGATTTCATCGTCGATGAAGACTGCACGGTCTTGCTCACAGCCGACGGCTGGGTCAAACGCCAGAAACAAATCGCCGATCCTGCGAAAAGCCGGCTTCGTGACGGCGACAGCGTTCTGGCTTGCGTCGCCGGATCAACTCGCAGCACGATCGCATTTTTCTCGTCGCTCGGCGTCTGCTACACCGCTCGCATGATCGACATTCCCTCGTCGACCGGTTACGGCGAGCCGATTCAAAAGCTTTTCAAGACCAAGGACGGCGAAAGAATTGTCACCGCCCTGTCGATGGACCCGCGCATCATCGGCAACATTGCCGAAGACCCCAAACGCCCGGACTACTGCCCCGAAACCCACGGACTGGCCGCCAGCAGCAATGGTTTCGCGCTACGGTTTTGCCTCGCACCCTTCGCCGAAGTCTCCACCCGTTCCGGTCGTCGCTACGCCCGAGTCGCCACCGGTTCGGGCATCGTCAACGTCTTTCCGATTCACGGCACCGAAAACATCCTGGCCGTAACAGCGGGTTGTCGCGCCATGATTTGCCCCGCCGATGAAATTAACTACCTTTCCGGCGCAGGCAAAGGAGTCACGCTGATCAAGCTTGCCAAAACCGATCGGCTGATTGGATTCAAACCCAGCACCGGCGACCGCGACCTGATGGTCGTCCTGACCAACCGCGGCGCAAGAAAAACAATCTCAACCGCCAAGTACCGCATCACCTCCCGGGGCGGCAAAGGCAACGAGATTCAAAAGAACGGCAGCATCTCCCAAATCATAATCCCACCCCCCGACGCCCCCGAAACACCGGATGATGACTAATGAACTGCGATGCAAATGGACGGCCAATATTGGCAAGTCTTGATTCCAAATTTGGGCCAATATTGAACACCTGAACGATCCTTGATGGAGATGGATTTTGCAAAATTCGGGAAAAAGCGTTTATTGCGTCAGTAGTGGGCCTTTTTCCACTCTGCCTTAAAAATTACATTTGGCTGGTCTGATTCAGTCGTCGGTTGAGTTTTCAAATCATGAACCTCAAACTGACCCATGGTTTCCCATGTCAAAACATCCAGATCGTAGAGCTCTATTATTGGTTTGGAAGCAATAGGCACATGAAAATTGGGATAATTGGTAACACTTTCACTGTCAGTTATTGCGATCCCCCAAAAATCTTCCAAAGACTTTTCATGTCGCACACGAAAAAACATGTCCGGATAGGAGTCATTCAGGGAATCCCATTGGGAGCCATCGGACTTCTTCGACGATTTACAATCTGCGCTAATCGATGACAAGACCCAGCCACTATGTTCAAAGCTCAATTGATTCTCGTTCCACCACGTTCCGTATATATTGCGTGACTCCGGTTCTCCATTTCCAACGTCTTCTTTAATGACCAAGCTCTGCAAATACGCTTGAACGTCTGTGCTGATCCCATCATGAATACAGTTGCCTACGATGTAGCCAATTCGCCCGCTATGGGTAACCGAATGCCGTTCTGTTGGACTGGATTCGCTGGGAAATGTAAAGTTGTAGTTGCCAACATTCAAATTCTCATGGACGGAGAGGTTCCGCGAGATCGATAACGAAAACCAGTCCTCAAGCAAGTCTTGAATCGGTCCACCATCATCGATAAGCCTTGGATGCCCTGACAGTGCTCGCCAATCGTTTGTCCATCTAACTGCGGTTTCATCGTCAATGCCTTTGCGAATTCCCGCAAAGAATCTGACGACCGGATCGCCAATCACGGAAAAAGTAACTATCGCCCCAACTTGAGACCTTGATTTCGGAGAGCAATAGATAGGTATAGATACTTCACTTCCGTCTTTGCTTGCTTTCAAGTAAAGATGGGGAGTGGAAAGGCAGAACAACATATCTACAAAACGATTTGAATACTTGAGTGATTCTAGTGCCACGTTCCCCCCATGGCTATGTCCAATAATGAAAATACGTCTGCCGTCATTCTTGGCTGCGTCCAGGTCTTTGGCCAAATCTTTTGCCGCATTTACCCGGGTCTCATGGCTTGCGTCCGTCCTCCATAGAAACGGAATGACCTCGCACTCAGAACCGAAGCCACGCTTTACTTCAGTTGCAAACGAAATGTCATCTCCATCAGTGGGAATGGTCGGCCAGCTGGCTGAACCATCGTAGGTCCCGTGCACAATGAATATCACTGGAGACTTGCTTTCTTGTCCAATCGAAAAATGAGACCAGCAAACAGCAAGGAGAAAAACGAAAAACGCAATTATCTTCATCATTTTGTCTCTTTTATTGTAGAAAGTCTGGTCTTCCACGCACTTGTTGTTTCCTTGCTATTTTCAACAATTGCCGATGCGAAAACTGGAATTGCCTGATCGCTTGCTGCAGCGAGGAAATCTGCCTGTACTATTATTCTGGTGAGACCAGCATTGAACACTTCCGTAAGTTCATTCGTGTCGGTTGAGAGAGTTCTTCCGGGAGAATACGGACTTTCCAACGACCATTCAAGATTTGACAACGTTCCTTTTTCAGTGACCTCGGCCGTAAATCGCAATTGAACACTTCCGTCCTCAGCCTTCCCCCGATAGTTTTCGTCCAACACTATCTTAATAAGTGGCGGATTGGCTTCCGGTCGTGGTGTTCCTATGACGTTCTCGAATCCATCGGCTTTCCCGATACGGGTTTCGCCATCGAATTTCAGGTAATCCTTCGACCAAAAAGGATCAACATACAAAGTAACTTCTGTCGGCTCAGATTGGCCATCACTTGAAATTTTTGCTTTATAGACTCCCTTTTTTTTCCAAGTAACAGTTCCGTCGGTTACAATCAAACTCTGACCACGCATAGAGAATTTTGAACCATCGGAATCTTCAAGAACCCTTGGATTGACCAAAGGCATACCGTCCGAACACTTCAGGTCGCCATGAGGTGGCCCACGGTTGACGGGCGCGCGAACCTCTAAGATTGTAGGCTTGGAAGCCGAACCTTTGGAGTGCCACGATGGCCAAAAAGCAGCGCAAGAC
>JAYVKA010000588.1:0-2180 GCA_043768885.1 Planctomycetota bacterium | reverse complement strand
ATTGCCGGCGTGGTGATGGGCTGTTCCCGGAGCAAAAACGACTGGGCGGCGGCCACCCAGTCGATCGAGAATCGACTGCAATTCTGCTGAGGCTTTTGGCGGCACGAGGTCAGCGCTGTCAGCCAGCGGAAATCCTGTGTGGACAAATGCTGACGGCAAGTCCGCTTTCGGAATTGAGAACCAGTCGGGGAACAGACCGAGAACCAGGTCCGGTGACATCCACCACTGATTGAGAATTCGTTTGATCTTCGGGAGGCCTTCACGTTTTCGAAGTCGATTCAGTTTTGGACCAGCGATCCGGTCGAGCCACCAGTCGGCCGCGCGGTAGACGATTGGATAGACAACAGGGCGGGTCACTTTTGGAATCATTCGCTCGAAACGGAATCCGCTGATTTTCGGTGGCGAAGTGCTTGAGCGAAAAACGGCGGGGGCTGGAACAACAGAAACGAATCGGGTTTCAGGATACCGGTCGCGAAAAGTTCTTCCGGCCAGGTCGAGGATATGGCTGACGAAGATCGTGTTTTTCGGATTGCAGTTGGTGCGGAGCCATTCAAAGTGGGGTTCGAGGAAATCGCCAACTGCCTGGCTGAAGATCATGCGGGCGCCGTGGCGTGGTTGCCAGATGCGGGGATCAGACACCAGTTTTCCAAAGCGTTCTTCGGTGGTCAGAATGTGGGTATTGAGACCCGCTTGTTCCGCCAGAGGCAGATAGCGTTCGGCCGCCGCGAAGATGACCTCGACTCCTTGAGCGTGCAGCGCGCGGGCGATGGCCAGAAGAGGGTTCACATCTCCAAGACTTCCCGGCGCAGTGACAATGGCTCGAGTCATTTTGTTCTGTAGGTAGGGCACTCCTGCCCGACATCGTCAAACGCGAAAAAAAAGTCGGGCTGGAGTGCCCGACCTACACTTGCTTAGGTTTTGGGCTTTGGCAAAAACGCGGGATTGCCGGGTTTTACGCCACAAGCTTGCTGGGCGCGAAGCAACACTTCGGCAGCCTTCTTGCGGGCCTTCGCCGCTCCGTCTCCCAGAATCTGGCGGACTTCGTCGGGTCGTGCAATCAACTCGGTGCGGCGCTGCCGGGCTGGTGCAAAAAATGTTTCGGAAACATCTGCGAGTGCTTTTTTGACTTCGCCATAGCCGAAACCGCCACGTCGATACATGTCCGCCATCGCGTTTCGATCGGATTCTGATGCGAATAGCGAATAGAGCTGGTACAGGTGGTCAGTGTCCGGGTCTTTCGCGTCTTCCATCGGACGCGAGTCGGTGGCGATTCGCATGATTTTTTTGCGGGCGGCTTTGGCGTCTTCAAAAATCTCGATGGTGTTTCCGTAACTCTTGGACATTTTCTCGCCATCGAGGCCCGGAACCTTGGCAGACTCAGCGAGCACTTTGGCAGTCGGCACGACGAAAACTTCTCCGAACTGGTGGTTGAAAGCCTGGGCGATATCGCGGCAAACCTCGATGTGTTGCGTTTGGTCCTGGCCGACCGGAACGGTTGTTGAGTCGTAAGCAAGAATATCGGCGGCTTGTAAAACCGGATATGTAAACAGACCGGTGACGGCTGCCAGCCCTTTTTCTTTCTTTTCCTTGTACGAGACGCAACGCTCCAACAATCCCATCGGAGCGCCCGACATCAGCAACCAGCACAACTCGGAAACTTCTGGGACGTCTGACTGGATGAAAAGCACTGCCTTGTCAGGGTCGAGTCCTAACGCCAGCAGGTCGAGTGCCGCGTCCAAGCTGAACTGCCACAGTTGTTCGCGATCGCGCACAGTTGTCAGCGCGTGCAGGTTGGCAATGAAATAAAACGCCTGCTCCTCGGATTGAAGTGCGATGTATTGTTGGATGGCACCAAAGTAGTTGCCCCAATGGGGACGACCGGTAGGTTGGATGCCGGAAAGGACTCGCATGATAAAACTTGATTGAGATGGCGATAGACGGATGCCACACAAATCTGGCATCGGAAACGAACGTGACAAAACAGGTTAGTCGAAAACCGGCCAGTATGGGAGGACGCCCGGCGGTTGCATCAAACAAAGCGACAAAAACGAAAACGACGATCGCATCTTTTGGACGCGACCGTCATTGTCATTGTTTCAAATTGTCCCGGGCCGGAAACGAACGACTCTCAATTTAGAGCATACCGCCGTGGGTCCGCATCGGGGTTTGCAAGTCGGGCA
>JAYVKA010000587.1:0-3646 GCA_043768885.1 Planctomycetota bacterium | reverse complement strand
CCGAAGGCGTACGGGGCGCGATGGCACGTACGCCTTCGGCTGACGGTTAAACGAAACACGCCGCCATTACAATTCAAATGACGTATCAATCCTAAAACTGTCTGAGAAACCGGACGTCGTTGGTGTACAGGTCGCGGATGTCCGTTATGCCGTGGCGGATCATGCACAACCGCTCGACTCCCAGTCCGAACGCGAATCCGCTCCACTCTTCCGGATCGTAGCCGACAGCGGAAAAAACACTGGGGTCCACCATTCCCGCGCCGCCGAACTCCACCCATTTGTCGTTCCAGAAATAATCCGCTTCGACACTCGGTTCGGTAAACGGAAAAAACGAAGGCCGAATTCGGACCGGCACCGACTCGCCGAGGTAACTGCTTGCAAACAGCTGCAAAACGGTCTTCAAATGAGCCATCGACACCTTTCGATCCACCAACAAACCTTCCATCTGATGAAACATCGGATAGTGAGTCATGTCCGCGGTGTCCGGACGATAAACCCGACCCAGCGAAATAATCCGAATCGGCGGCGGAGTATTTTCCATCACGCGAATTTGAACAGTACTGGTCTGGCTGCGAAGCAATACTTGTGGCCCCGACGAGTGGCGACCAGCGACACTCAGGTAGAAATTGTCCAGCGGATCCCGCGCTGGATGAATTTCGGGAATGTTCAACGCCTGAAAGTTGTGGAACTCGTCTTCGATTTCCGGACCGTGGGCTGGTGCAAAACCCAGGCGGCCCATGATGTCCGAAAGTTCCTCGATCGTTTGTGTGATCGGATGCAGCCGCCCCAGTCGCACCGGCGTCCCGGGCAATGTCGGATCGAATTCCGGATCACGTTTCCCGCGCCCTGAATCACCGGCCAGTCGCTGCTGGGCAGTTTCGAATGCCGATTGAATTCCCGCTTTGGCCCGATTCAGATTCTGGCCACCCGCAGGTTTATCGGCGACCGCCAATTGACCGAGCTGTTTTTGAACGGTCTTGAGCAAGCCGTTCTTGGCGCCGAGGAATTCGATCCGCGCCGATTCGAGATCGTCTGGCGTTTGGGACGAATCAAAAGCGGTTTGGGCCCGCGCCAACAGCGCATCTACTTCGGAGATGAACTGTTCGATGGGCAGTGCGGTTGCGGGCGATGCCATAGAACGACAATCGGGGGACAGGTTTTCCTGGTGCCGGAATACAGAGCCCAAAAAACCGCAGAAGGTTCGTCGGCCACTCTCGCCATGCGGCGGTTAATGGCCAACGATCTGCTGTCGGCAATCCGGCTACTTGGCCAATTCGGCTTTGACCACTTCCACGATCTGGTCAAACGCCTTTGGATCAGCGATTGCAATCTCCGAAAGGGACTTGCGGTCCAGCTCAATCTTGGCCTTGACCATCCCGGCGATAAACTCGCTATAGCGAATCCCGCGCTGACGGCAAGCCGCATTCAAACGGACGATCCAGAGTTGGCGAAACGTGCGTCGCTTGACGCGGCGGTCGCGAAATGCAAATGCGCCACTACGGGCCAGTGTTTCCTTGACGGTGCGAATCAGGTTGCCGCGTCCACCGCGAAAACCCTTGGCACGTTCGAACAGACGCTTTTTTGCTTGTGCCCTGGCAGCACCTTTTCTTGTACGCATCGGTACATCAACCTTTGGTTAGGTCTCCGGCGAGGCCCCGAAAGTGAATCGGAGTTGTATGCCAGCCGGGAATATGTCGTGGCGACCACCGCCACAGTTCAATTGTTTTGCAGGCTAACCCATCGGGCTTGCCTGATTTGATTTCGACTTAGTTGCTGTACTTGCCAAGTGCACGAACGATTCGCGGCGATACACAAGCCGCCAAAACGTCGTTGCCACGCATGTTGCGTTTGCGTTTCGCGCTGACGCGAACGTTTCGGTGGGTGCTGCCACAGGGCTTGAATTTGACTTTGCCTGTTGCAGACAAACGAAAACGCTTTTTGACCCCTTTGTGGGTCTTCATCTTGGCCGACATTGAATGATTATCCTGTATGAAATGCACTGTTCACCGCGCAGCTTCGCCCGAACAGAGTGGCGGATTTTAGGCAATATCGCCCGTTATTTGAAGGGGCATTGGGAAAACTTTGCAGGCACTGGCCAATTCATCGACAAAAACAGGCCAAAGGCAACGATTCAGTTGTTCCCGGTAATCGGGGCAGTTTGCAAAACCCCAGCCATTCAACTGTCCGATTTGGGCGGCTCGGGATCAAAGGCCGGCTCCATCACTCCCCCGGAACCGGTGAAAATCGAAGGTGTTTTTCCAATCGAAGGGTTGTTCCGCAACTCTTCGGCTAAATAAAGCTCGTCCATTTGCCCCCAGGCTTGAGGCCAAATATGGAATCGGCCGCTCAACAATCCGGCAATCGACCAATGGCCAACGATTCCGTTCTCACCAGCCGTTCCATCGTATCGAACCAAATGGCGACCAACATATCGCTTGACCCAGCCCACTCGTTTGTCCGCCGGCGAATACTCGCCGGTCAAATTCCAGGGCCCAACGTAATCCGTCCCTTCGCCGCGAAAAGTTCCTCGATCACCACTCGGCGGCTGGAACTCCAGGTATAGATGCATCCAACCGCGACGGTCGTGATGCGACTCCAGATAGAAACCGGTCCATTCACCGGAAACCCAGGGATTGTCGTTCAACTCTTTGCCTGACTCAGCCAAACACGAAACTGCGGAGGCCCGCGTCCGGACCTCTTTGCGGCAAGAATCGTTCGTGGCCACTTGCGTTTGGTCAAGTCGAATGAAACGGTCGCCCGACAATTTGTTGCAAAACAATTTGTGGAAAGACCCAGGCGTCGCGGGCATATCGCCTAACCAGCCGCCGGGGTTCGCTCATCATCCGGTGCATCCACTCGATTCCGGCCGACTGCATCCAGCGCGGAGCCCGGCTCTTTTCGCCAGCCAGGAAATCGATGGTCGCCCCGACACACAATGCAACCCTGGCCCGAATCCGGTCGCGATTTTGATGAACCCAGATTTCCTGTTTGGGAGCCCCCAAGCCAACCACCAGTATGTCCGGTCGCGTTAACGCGATGCGCCCCAGAATCAAAGTCGTTTCTGACTCGTTCTTTTCAAATCCCATGGGCGGACTGTAGACACCGACACATTGAACGTGCGGCCATTTCAGTTTCATTCGCTCGACAGCCCGAACGGCAACGCCCGGCGCAGCGCCCAGCAGAAACACCCGCAACTCACGCGATCTTCCCCCGGCATCAAACAGAGCCGGCACCAAATCGCTTCCCGGCACGCGTTCGGGCAACGGCTGTCGCAACAACCTCGACGCCCAAACCAATGGATGGCCATCCGGCAAAACCAGATCGGCATCCTTGTAAGCGTCGCGTAGTCCCTTGTTCTCGCGAAGCAAGACCGTGTGGTCCACATTCGGTGTGACCACATATCGGCATTTCTCCTGTTCGGTATCGGCCCAATCCTGGATTCGCGAAACCGCTTCAGGCATGCGCAGGGCGTCAATCTGAATTCCAAACAGGTTTCGTTTTGCATTCATTGTTTCATTACCAGGTTGGCACGACTGACGGGTATCGGGATTTTGACTTCGTAACCCGAAGCGTAATCGCGGCCGGAAACGGTAGAGGGAAATTCAGAAACCGGTGGCTTTGGCTTCCAGCCGAAGCGGAGGCAAGA
>JAYVKA010000586.1:0-2224 GCA_043768885.1 Planctomycetota bacterium | reverse complement strand
CTGTGGCATCGGCCGGAAGATCCGGGTCAGCCTGGATTGTCAATGTCGCCTTCATGACTTCTCCACCGACGGTAAGAGTAACTAGATAGGTTCCCGGTCCGGCTTGACGACCAAATCTGCCGCCACCGCCGCCACCTCCCTGGAATCCTCGTCCTCCTCCTCCTCCTTGACCACGACCGCCACCACCAGCACCACCTCCGGCATTCCCGGCTTGCTCGCGCATGTTCCACGAAACGGAATGAAGTCCGGCTGTTGCAGCGACCTCATCGAACTTTTGAACCAATCGACCCTCCGCATTATGGATCGTCAATTCGATTGTGTCGGCGTCCGCGCCCAGTGAATAATAGATCCGCGCATCGGACGGCGGGTTCTCGCCAACGAATCGGCGTGTGCCACTGTCCCCTGCCCTGGCTTCGGATTGCCATCGAATCACTTTGGCCGGTTTGTACAGCACAGCCGGTTTCTTGATGTTTTCCGCGCTCAATTGCCGTAGCGTCGTAACATTGGCAACCCACAAGCTTCTGCCGTGAGTGGCCGCGACCACGTCACCAGTCGTTGGGTGTTGCGCGAATTCGTGAACAGCAACCGTTGGCAATCCACCAAATCGCGTCCAGGTTCGTCCTCGGTCAATCGAAACCCAGGCAGAGAATTCACATCCCGCGTAGAGAATGTTCTCCGACTCGATGTCTTCTCGCAGTACGCGAACCGAACCAGCCGAATCGGACAGGTTGCCTTTGATCGAATTCCAGGTTGCGCCATAGTCTTCGCTGACGAACATGTAAACGGCATCGTCATCGCTGCGATGTCCGTCTAGCGAAGCGTAGACACGGCCCGCCTTGAATTTGCTGGCTGACAACGCGCTGACCCAGCGAGGACCTGGTACGAGTTCTTCCAGCTTCTTGGCCTGACCGCGCGGGGCGCGGGCAGCACTTGCTTCACCTGCCGCCGGAGCAGCAGCACCTTCGGTCTTCTCGGCCTCGAATTCTGCCTGGAAGTTGCCGCCGAAATCCATCGAACCTTTCAGCTTGTTCTCAGTTAACTGGCCGTCAAATGTCAATTCGAAGCGTTCCGTATCGGCAACGAAGTGGATTTTGCCTGTTTCGCCCAACGTGACTTCGGACATCTCCATTTCGCCTTGAGCCATCGTCATGGAACCGGTCAGTTTCCCGTCCGCTCCCATGGCAAAGGTCAGGTTCATTTCATTGAAACCACCGCCACGACGACCGCCACCTGCACCACCTGCACCACCGCCGCCGCCACCTGCACCACCGCCGCCACCTGCACCACCAGGACGTCCGCCACCACCTGGACCGCCAATCATTTGGCCTTTCCAGGCACCGACCAGCGGATTGGTTGGGGCATCTGCTTTGGCAGGCTCTTGAGGATTGGCTGGAGCTGTTTCCGCTGAAGCCTTTGCCGGAGCAGCCTCAGCGGCTTTTTCCTGTGTCGCTGGTTTTTCTGTAACCGGCTTTTCTTCAGCCTTGCCCCGTTTGGCGTTGAACGTCACTTCCATCTCGGCTTCGGCAGCCGAAGCAGCACCGCTCATCTCGTCACCCTTGACGGTGGCGTTGAAATCGAAATCGACTTCATCGGAACCGGCAGTGAATTGCAGTTTGCCGCTTTCTGCGTTGAATACGCCGTCAGCGACCTCGAGTACGCCCATTTGGCTTTCCACGCTGCCAGTCACTTTGCCCTTGTCGTCGGCTTTCAAGTCGATCGTGAAAGGCATCTTTCCGCCTGGAATCTGGTCCGACTCGACAGCGCCTTCCCATTTTCCAGTACAGGATTCATCCAGCAAAACAGTCGAATTCGAAACCAGAATGCCAGCCAGGGCCGCATTCGACTTCAACAGTGACATGACTCCGGCGGAAACATTAACCGGGTCCTTGATCCGTGTGGCCTTGAATTCCACATCGGGTATCTCGCCACCCATCACCGCCTTGCCCGAAAGCATTTCGTCTTTCAGTTCAGCCGTGAAGTTGATTTCACCACGCGTCGTTGTCGTTTTGAAAGCGAGTTTGCCCGACTCCGATTCAAATTTGCCGTCTTCGATTTCGTATTCGCCCCGTCGGCCAATCAGTTTGCCAGAGACCTTGCCAGACTCGGCGTCCAGTTTCAGTTCCAGTTTCGAACCAGTCAGGATGCCACGTTGTGGGGCCCCTTCAAACTGCCAGTTTCCTGAAAGTGAGTCCGTCGATTCTTTCTTCTCCTCCTCCTCCTCCGC